>SKUL01000123.1 GCA_007129985.1 Flavobacteriales bacterium | reverse complement strand
TTTCGCTCGGAGGTCCCGGGGCCACTTTCTGGATGATTTGTGCGGGGCTGTTGGGTATGGCTAGCAAATTTACGGAGTGCACCCTTGGAGTGAAGTATCGCGTTATTAATGACAAAGGCGAGGTGAGTGGTGGGCCCATGTATTACTTGAGCAGAGCCTTAACCATTAGAGGGCACGGTATTTTGGGGAAAGTGCTTGCAGCCTTGTTTGCAGTGCTTTGTATTGGCGGTTCGTTTGGAGGAGGAAATATGTTCCAGTCCAATCAGGCCTGGGCTCAGATGGCGTCCAAGGTGCCGTTCTTCTTGGAAAACAGGGCGTTGTTTGGTCTTGTCCTCGCCCTGTTGGTGGGCCTCGTAATTATTGGTGGCATCCGCAGTATTGCACGTGTTACCGATAAGATTGTTCCCCTGATGGTAGGAACCTATGTGTTGTTTGCCATACTGATCATTTTTGCAAACATAGGTCAGATAGGCGAAGCCTTTGCGCACATTATTGGAGGGGCATTTTCGCCGGAGGCCATGCGTGGTGGCTTCATAGGAGTATTGATTGTTGGCTTCCAACGGGCGGCATTTTCCAACGAGGCAGGAGTGGGTTCAGCTTCCATTGCTCACTCGGCATCGCGAACAGACGAGCCCGTAAGTGAAGGTGTGGTTGCCCTGATGGAGCCATTTATTGACACCGTGGTGGTTTGCACAATGACTGCGCTGGTGTTGATTTTTACCGGTTTTGCATTCGATGATTCGGGCTTGGAGGGAGCTCAGCTCACCTCCGCAGCTTTCAGTAGTGTGTTTGTCTGGTTCGATTGGGTGCTGCTTATTGCTATTATACTTTTTGCTTTTTCCACCATGATTTCCTGGTCCTACTACGGTTTGAAGGCATGGACCTATCTCTTTGGCCACGGAAAAATAAAAGCCAATCTCTATAAACTCATCTTCTTGGTTTTCATCGTAGTGGGAGCATCTTCCAGTCTGGGTGCCGTGCTCGATTTTTCAGATTTGATGATACTCGGAATGGCGTTTCCCAATATTATTGGCTTGCTGATTCTCGCCAACGAAGTGCGCGCTGATTTAAAGGATTATATGCACCGCATTAAAACCGGAAAAATCAGGCGCTTCACTGAATAGTGTTTGCATGATATGAGCCTGAAAAAACGAGTCAACGATTTTTTTGAGTTCTACCCGAGCGAGAAGAAAGGGGTGTTTTATCTGGCTATACTCATGGCCGTATGGATTGTTGGTTTGTACATATATCAACGCATGCCTGCAAAGGTCTCGCATGGCGATTCTGAGTTCGAAGCTGCTGTTTTGGAATATTATCAGGGATTGGAAGCCCAGGCTTCGCAATCAGCAGGTGAACAAAAAGTAAAGCCAGCTTCTGTTCAGTTGTTCTCTTTTGACCCCAATGTGCTTTCACTGGATTCACTAAAACTCCTCGGGTTACCCGAACGAACAGCCCGCGCTATTGTCAATTATCGCTCAAGCGGTGGCAAATTCCGTAACCCTGAAGATCTGGCTAAAATCTATGTATTGTCTGAGGAAGACTTTACACGATTGGAACCCTTCATTGAGATAAGCCTGGCGGAGCGCAAGGCTGGAAAGCAGCCGGAAAAGGAAATGGTGATAAGAGAAATTGAGAGAAAAGAGAGGGAAGAAAAAGTCAAAACAGAAGACCACACTGCTAAATACGACGTGCCTGAACTGATTGAATTGAATCTGGCCGACACTGCAGATCTCATGGCAATCAGGGGTATTGGCCCTTTTTTCGCACGTAAAATCATTGAAAGACGCGATGCTTTGGGCGGTTTTAGGCATTATGAGCAACTCAAAGAGATTTATCGTTTTGATGATGAAAAGTTGGAATTGGTGGCCCCGTACCTAACACTCGACACGACTCTGGTTGACAGAATAGACTTGAACAAAGCCGATATTGACCGCCTCAAAAGGCACCCATATATTGGTTTCAAGATTGCCAATTCTATTGTTCAGATGCGAAATGCCCACGGGCCCTACCGCCGTGTGGAAGATGTTCAACGCTCCTATTTAATCAATGACTCTATCTTTGGGCGCATCAAACCCTATCTCATCGTACATGAATAGTCTTACCGATCGGCTCAAAGAGGTAATTCGCGACGTGCCTGATTTTCCGAAGCCGGGCATCATGTTTAAAGATATTACCCCCATTTTGCAAAACCCTCAGCTTGCTGCTCAAATTGTGGACGCGCTGTCGGAGGAAGCCCGCAGTCTAAATGTGGATGCCATTGCCGGCGTAGAGAGCAGAGGGTTTTTCTTTGGACCGCAAATGGCGCGTTCGCTAAGTGTTCCCTTTATCCCCATTCGGAAGAAAGGAAAGCTGCCTTATCATACGGTGTCGTATGCCTACGATTTGGAGTACGGACAGGCGGTGGTAGAAATGCACAAAGACGCTGTAGACCCCGGTATGCGCGTATTGGTTCATGATGACTTGTTGGCCACAGGAGGCACTGCTATGGCAGGAGCAGAGTTGGTAAAAATGCAACAAGGCGTGATTACTGGCTTTTCTTTTCTGGTGGAATTGGCCTTTCTCAACGGACGGAATGCGTTGGAACCTTACCAGATACCCATCCATTCGGTGGTTACCTACTAATTCGCCAAATTTTGCTCTGAAAATTTTTCAAGCTCCTTGTATTGGAACAAGTTTTTTGTACTTTTGCAGCCCAATTACAAAACGAGATCTAACATGCTGATTATTCCTGTTAAAGAAGGCGAAAACATTGAGCGAGCGCTCAAGCGTTTCAAGAAGAAGTTCGAGCGCACCGG
>SKUL01000099.1 GCA_007129985.1 Flavobacteriales bacterium | reverse complement strand
GGTGGTTTTTTTGCCATCAAGCTGATGGAATCCATTCAGCAATCAGGAGTTGAGTGGAACGGGGATGTTGCGCATTCTGAGGTGTCTGCTTCAGCTACCGGAAAAGAACTCATTCGACATCAGTCGCCTACACTTGCCGAGATTGTAGAGCAAGTGAATTTCCACAGCGTGAATCTCTACGCCGAAGCGCTTGGGATTGCTTTGTCTGAAAAGTTCTCTGACGTTCCCCGAAACGAGGTGCTCAAGCATTTTTGGAACGAAAAGGCCGGCTTGGACACGCGCGGATTTCGCCCTGAAGACTATAGCGGACTCTCGCATTACAATACCGTTACTGCAAAGCAGCTTACCGATATGCTTCGCTGGGTTTATGCCTCCGACAATGGAAAAGTTTGGATGCTGTCATTGCCACAGGCAGGTCTCAACGGAACGCTCCGCAGTTTCGGGAAAGGAACTCCACTGGAAGCAAATCTCAGGGCCAAAAGCGGTTACATGACTGGCAACAGGGGTTACGCCGGTGTTCTGAATGTGAAGTCCGGAAGAATGGTGGCCTTCGCCGTGATGGTGAATCATTTTGAGGCCAGCCCATCAGCCATCAAAAGCGAATTGGAAAAGCTTCTTGTGGCGCTGTACGAATCGAACTGAGCCTACAGCTTGATAGACTGTGTTTGGCGTGAGGGCAGGTCTTTTCTATTCGCGCCTTTCAGACAGTACTTGTCGTAGATGGTAGCTGCTACTTCATCGCCGAGTTTTGCAGCCTGCTCGTAATCAATGCAGGCAGCATGCTTATCCTTAAGCTGATGGTTGCACTCAGCGCGGAAGTAAAACAGGTTGGCCTTATCTTCAAAAGTTGTTTGCTCGAGTGCTGAGAATTCCTCGCGTGCTCCCTCATAATCGTGCATGTCGAATTTCAGTACGCCCATGTTGTAGCGAGCTGAAAGAAGTGTGGTGTCGAGTTGGAAAGCAGTTTCCATATCGGCGAGTGCTTCCTTTTTTTGCTGCAATTCTGCGTAAGCCGCACCGCGAAGAAAGTGGGCCGGAGCATATTTTGCGTTGTAAGCAATGCTCCTCTCTAGCCACGTGATAGCTTGCCGGCTGCGGAAAGCTTGATAATGTAGAACACCTGTGTAGTAATGTGCAAGGTGATTGGAGGGGTCGAGGTCAAGGGCCAGTTGCAGGTCTTTTTGCGCTCCTTTCAAATCTCCGCTCCAGATTTTCGCAGAACCTCGGTGCGTAAAGAGCGTACTGCTTTTTTCATATCGCTGTGCTTCGTTGTATGCCTGAATGGCTTCATCAAAACGCGATTTTTTTTGCAGTGCATCGCCCAAGAGAATCCAATACTGTGCAATATTTCGGTCTTCCTTTGGGATACTCTCAAGCAACTCAATTACTTTGTCGTACGTGCCTTCATCGTAGCAATTACGGGCCTTTATCAGGGTGTCAGAATGCGCAAATAGAAGGAGTGATTGCGACAGCAATACACCAATCAGCGCCATGCGCAACATGTGGAATCGAAAGAGGGATTTCATGACACTTTGTACGGAGATTCGCGCGTGAGGTTTCGCACATGCTCTCCTTTGTATTTCGAACCTTAAGCCCTACTTTTGGCAGCCTAAAATCACGTTATGAACATACACGAATTTCAAGGAAAATCAATACTCAAGAGCTTTGGAGTGGCCATTCAGGAAGGAAAGGTGGTGAATGATGCATCCAAAGCCGAATCAGCGGCCAAAGAGCTTTCTGTCGAAACAGGAACCGAATGGTTTGTGGTAAAAGCCCAGATTCACGCGGGTGGTCGCGGTAAAGGAAGCGTTAAAGAAACAGGGTCGCGCGGCGTTGTGCTGGCAAAAGGACTCGATAAAGTTGAAGGAATCGTAAAAGGAATTTTGGGCGGTACGCTCGTTACAGCCCAAACCACCGAGGCCGGTAAAAAAGTAAATCAGGTACTCATTGCCCAGGATGTGTATTATCCGGGTGATTCCGAGCCGGAAGAGTACTATATGTCTGTATTGCTCGACCGTCAGAGAGGTCGCAACGTAATCGTATACTCGCCCGACGGTGGGATGGACATTGAAGACGTGGCTGAGAAAACTCCGGAGCGCATTTTCCGCGAAGAAATTGACCCCGCAGTGGGAGTTATGCCTTTTCAATGCCGAAGGATTGCCTTCAACCTTGGTTTGAGTGGACAGGCATTCAAGGAAATGCAGAAGTTCGTGAAGTCTCTTTACGATGCTTTCCTCGGGTGTGATGCAACGATGTTTGAAATCAACCCCGTTCTCAAAACTTCCGACAATAGAATTATTGCTGTTGACTCGAAGGTTTCGTTGGATGGCAACGGACTTTTCCGTCATCCGGACTACGCGGCCATGCGCGACAAGAGCGAAGAAGACCCCACAGAGGTGGAGGCTTCAGAGGCCGGCTTGAGTTATGTAAAACTCGACGGAAACGTGGGTTGCATGGTAAACGGCGCCGGTTTGGCAATGGCAACCATGGACATCATCAAGCTGTCGGGTGGTGATCCGGCCAACTTCCTCGACGTGGGAGGTACGGCTGATGCGGCCCGTGTGGAAAAGGCCTTCCGCATCATCCTTAAGGACGAAACCGTAAAAGCCATTCTGGTGAACATCTTTGGAGGTATTGTGCGTTGCGATCGTGTTGCGCAGGGCGTGGTGGATGCATACAATAACATCGGAGACATCAACGTGCCGATCATCGTTCGTTTGCAAGGAACCAACGCCGAAGAGGCCAAGAAACTTATTGACGATAGTGGACTGCAGGTTCACTCTGCTGTGTTGCTCCAAGAAGCCGCCGAAAAGGTAAAGAGCGTTCTCGCTTAAAATTCCTGCCCATGAAAAAGGTTCTGGTTGCCAACAGGGGAGAAATTGCCCTGCGCGTAATGCGCTCCCTTCGCGAAATGGGTATCGCCACCGTGGCGGTGTATTCCGATGCTGACCGACTGGCTCCTTTTGTGCGTTATGCCGATGAAGCCGTGCGCATTGGCCCGCCGCCCTCATCCGAATCTTACCTCAGGGGAGACGAAATCATCCGCATTGCGAAGGAATTGGGAGCAGAAGGCATCCACCCGGGCTACGGGTTTTTATCTGAAAATGCCGGTTTTGCCAAAATGGTACGAGAAGCGGGCATCACATTTATCGGACCCGGAGAGGAAGCCATTGAAACCATGGGGAGTAAACTCGCGGCCAAAGCTGCAGTAAAAGCCTACAACATACCGATGGTTCCCGGCGTAGAAGATGCCATTACCGACGTGGCTGAAGCCCGAAAAATTGCCGCCGAAATCGGGTTCCCAATCCTTATCAAGGCCTCTGCCGGTGGCGGGGGAAAGGGTATGCGCATCGTTGAATCTATTGACGAATTTGAATCCCAGATGGACCGCGCCGTTTCTGAAGCAGTTTCTGCATTTGGAGATGGGGCTGTGTTTATTGAAAAGTACATCGGCTCGCCGCGTCATATCGAAATTCAAGTGTTGGCCGACCAACACGGCAATGTCGTGCACCTATTTGAGCGCGAGTGCTCCATACAACGTCGTCACCAGAAGGTGGTGGAAGAGGCTCCCTCGGCTGTGCTCACACCTGAGCTGCGGGCTAAAATGGGTGAGAGCGCTTGCGATGTGGCAAGAGCTTGCAACTACCACGGAGCGGGAACGGTTGAGTTTCTGGTGGATGAGCACCTGAACTACTACTTCCTCGAGATGAATACCCGTTTGCAGGTTGAGCACCCGGTGAGTGAGCTTATCACCGGAATTGACCTCGTTAAAGAACAGGTTCACATTGCGCGGGGCGAAAAGCTGTCGTTCGGGCAGGATGATTTGAAAATCAACGGGCACGCGCTGGAGATTCGCGTTTACGCCGAAGACCCCGCCAATAACTTTCTTCCGGATATCGGCACTTTGCACGGATACCGGAAACCCGAGGGGCCGGGGATTCGTGTTGATGACGGTTTTGAAGAGGGAATGGAAATTCCCATCTACTACGACCCGATGATTGCCAAGCTCATTGTGTACGCCGAAAATCGCGAAGCTGCCATCGAGAAAATGAAACGCGCCATAGCTGATTACCAGATATCGGGCGTTGCAACCACCCTCGGCTTTTGCTCTTTTGTGATGGATCACGAAGCATTCCGTTCCGGTAAGTTCGACACGCATTTCGTGCAGACATACTTTACGCCGGATGTGCTCAATGTATCGAAGCCACACGAAGAGGAAGCGGCCGTGCTTATGGCGGCATTGTTAAGGAACGAAAGCTCAGCTTCTATTCAGACCACTGCTGACCAGCCGATTGCCGTAAGCAATTGGCGGAAAAACCGCAGTTAGGCATCGTTATTGATAACATTGTGCTTAGCTTTATCGTTTAAAGGAGCACATATGTGTCGCCACGTCAACATTATTCTATTTCTCTTCTTTTTGCCCCTCTTGGGTTGGGCTCAGCGCTATGATGTGGACGAAAATGCACGTGCTTTGGAAGTTTTGATTACCGAGGATGATACACTCCCTCTGGTTGAACTGAAGCCTTTTACCGTTCTTGAATTCACCAAAGAGCGCAGCAAGCGTGAGCAGCGCCGCTGGGATGCCTTGATGGCGCGTGTAACCAAAGTATATCCCTACGCCCGCCTGGCCGGAGAGTTGATGCGCGAATACGAACAACAGCTCGACAATCTCCCCACCGAAAAGGAGCAAAAGGCCTACCTTAAAATGGCCGAGAATGAATTGAAGCGCGAGTTCGAGGGCGAAATCCGCAACATGACCATCCGAGAAGGATACGTGCTCATCAAGTTAATAGACCGCGAAACGGGCAACACCTCGTACGACCTTATCAAAGAGTTGCGCGGAGGTTTTACCGCTTTTATGTGGCAGGCTGTTGCGCGTCTTTTCGGTTCAAACCTCAAAGAGCAATACGACGCTCCGGGAGAGGACGCCATGATTGAAGAAATCGTAGCCCTAATTGAAGCCGGCGAAATCTACGTAGCCGAGCGCAAGGCCAACACTCCTCAGGCTCAGGCGCGCATCAAAAAGAGCAAACGCAAAGGTTCCTGATTGCCGTTTAGCGGAATTGCTGCGATACCTCTTTTTCTTTCAATCCCTTGCTGTAATCGTAAAACCCTTCACCGGATTTTACCCCGAGATTTCCTGCTGTAACCATGTTTACGAGCAAGGGGCAAGGTGCGTATTTCGGATTGCCGAAACCGTCGTGAAGCACGCGTAAAATGGAGAGGCACACGTCCAATCCGATAAAATCTGCGAGGTGCAAAGGCCCCATAGGGTGCGCCATTCCCAGCATCATTACGGTGTCAATCTCTTCCACACCGGCTACACCTTCGTACAAGCTGTAGATGGCCTCGTTAATCATGGGCATAAGAATGCGGTTGGCAACAAATCCCGGGTAGTCGTTCACTTCCACTGGCACCTTTCCAAGATTGCGCGAGAGGTCCATGATGGTTTCTGTGCATTCGTTACTGGTTTTGTAACCTCTGATGACTTCAACCAGTTTCATGACCGGCACGGGGTTCATAAAGTGCATGCCGATTACCTTTTCAGGTCTTTTGGTCACGGCTGCCACTTTGGTAATCGAGATGGATGAGGTATTGGTAGCGAGGATGCAATTTTCAGGACAAGTCTCATCCAGTTGACCGAAGATTTTGAGTTTTAAGTCAATGTTCTCGGTTGCGGCTTCAACCACGAGGTCTGCATGAGCCACAGCCTCGCGCATATCAGTGTGGGCAGTAATTCGGTTCAGGCAAGCGTCTTTGTCGGCCTCGGTAATAATTTCTTTTTTGATTTGCCGATCCAGGTTTCCGGCGATGGTTTTTAAAGCTCTTGAAAGGGCGTCCTGCGAAACATCGCAAAGGTTTACTTCATATCCTTTTTGGGCGAAAACGTGTGCAATTCCGTTGCCCATGGTGCCTGCTCCAATAACTGTAATGCGCTTCATGCTGAGGGTTTGTTTAGAAGTTTGTATTCAATGTGCCGCGAAAATACACACTGCGGGTGGCCTACCAAAACGGCATCACTTTCCGGAACCTTTGAGGATGATAAGAACTGTGTAGGCCAGAATTTTGATATCGAGTGATAAGGACATGTTTTCTATGTAGAGAATGTCGTACTTCAAGCGCTGAATCATTTGATCCACATTCTCGGCATACCCGTATTTCACTTGTCCCCAAGAGGTAATTCCCGGCCGTACCTTGTGCAGGTGTTTGTAGTGCGGCGCGCGCTCCGTTATCTGGTCAATGTAGAACTGTCGCTCAGGCCTTGGTCCTACAAGGCTCATGTCGCCGATGAGCACATTGAAAAATTGCGGTAGTTCATCCATTCTTGTTTTGCGGAGAAAACGTCCAATCGAAGTAATGCGTGGGTCACTGGTGCTGGATAACTGCGGGCCATTCCGCTCTGCATCAATGTACATAGAGCGAAACTTGTAAATATTGAAAGGTCGGCCATGCAGTCCGATTCGCTCCTGACTGAAAAAAATTGGCCCGGGAGATGAGAGCTTGATCAATACAGATAGAAGCAGGTAAACAGGGGCCAGCACAATCAGGGCGACAATGCTGAGGACAATATCCATAATCCGCTTAATGGAGAATTGCCACGCTGGCATAATTTCGGCGTTGACCTGAATGAGTGGGGTGCCGAAAATACTTGTCATTTTAACGGATCCGGCAAGAATGTCGTACATGTCCGGGATAATGTGAATCTTCACCTTGCAATCGTCAAGCGCGTTGATTATCCGCGCGATATTGTTGTGCTCGGATGAGTCGAGGGCAACAATGATCTCCTCTACATTGTGTTCTTCTACAATCTCTTTGATTCGGTTGAAATGCCCCAAATACCGCAGCTGTTGCTTCAGAATAAACTCTTTGCCTCCATTGGTGCTTACAAAACCGATGATTTTGAAGCCCGGATAGTTCCGGATACTGTTGAGCTCTTCGAGGGTGTCTATAGCCAGCTGATTGCAGCCTGCCATGATGGTATTGAATCCTATCTCCCTACGGTGAATTCGCTTTACGGTATTGGATGTTAAGATGTATCGAAACGTAAAGGTGAGACTGAAATGGATAACGAAAAGAACCGACAGGCTGTAGTAATAGTAGGTGTAGGCGGCAATTTCGTCATCTAGCAATAAGGTGAAAAAAATGATCAACACACCTATCACTGTCATGAGCAGGGTTTGACCTAACTCTTTGAGGCGATGTTTTCTGTACACGTTGTTGTACGCACCAAATATGGCGTATAAAACCAACCAAAATATGGGAATAGTGATAATACCAAGGTAAAGATTCTGATCAAAATCAAACCCTGATTGCTGACCGTGCTTGATAGGATCAAGGTAGATTTTTCGGTAAGAAAAGAATAGCACCCAGGCAACCAAAGCGGTCAGGTAGTCGGCAACAATGTATTTAAAAACCTGCTTACGGTTGTTCATCCGGGGTACACAAGTTTCACATTGTCAATAAATACTTCGCCAAAATTCTGACCATTGTCGAGTATTCCCTCAATAAAAATGCTGAAGCTGCTTCCATTTGTTGATCCGCGCACTTCAGGCGTGAGGTCAATGTATATCTTTGACCACTGGTTATTCGGCCGGATGCCCTTTCCATACACTTTGGTTTCAAACGGGGTGTCCTGATAGACACCCACTTGAAGCGTGCAGGCTGTGTGGTAATTCAGCTCCAGATATATTTCTGTACCAGGTGCAATTTGCGGAAATGAGAATGTTGAGCGGACTTCAAAATAGCGGTTGTTACCCTCCAGAACTACTATGCCCGAACCTGTAGATTGATTGGCAGGATCGTGGTTGTAGACCTGCGCGGGGTTCTGGGTGATAGACATATTGGCCTGACTTTCTGCAGTGGCCTCAAATTGAACCCCCGCATCCTCAAACCGCTCATTCCAAAAAACCAAACCTGTTTCAAAGTAGCGCAGCACAGGTACCGAGTGCCCGTTTTTTTGGGTGGTTGCTCCCGAGCTTCCGGAAAAGTCAATGGTAACTCCAGGTTTGAGATCTAGATTGGTAACATACTGCTGGTAAAAAGGATAGGTGATGCGCGCGGTTTGAATACCGTTTTTGAGTACCCCTCCGAGAATGGTGATTTTTTGTTCTCCTTCTGAGATAATAGGAACGGTTGCAGGCAGCTCATAAATACCCACCAGTCGGTCGTTCAAATAAACCCATGCATCTCTTATGCCGTGGGCATTTGTTCCTTGAGAGAAGTCAGGTTCAACCTCTAGTTCAACAGATTCAATGTGGAGGTAAGCAGGCTCAGTTGTTTTGTCGCAGCTAACAAGTGCAATCGCGGCGAAAATGACCCATATGTGTGCTAACCTATTCATACCATATCTCCGTTTTGGCCGGCAAATATAGTCCTTTGGCAATGGTTAATAGTTCTGAGTCGAGCCAGCGAAGCAAGTCTCTTGCCACTTCAAACGGTGTGGAGTTCGATTTATTTTCCTGCGAGGAAAACGAATACTAACTGGTCTTGAGTTTTAGCTTTTCAAGAATCTTATGTGCCACATCAAGTGCTTTGAATCCGTCATCAATTGTAACGAGTGGCGTAGTGTCTTTCAGGATGCTTTCTGCAAAAGTTGAGAGCTCGAGCTGAATGGCGTTGTGTGGCTCTATTTCCGGCTTGTTGAAAGTGATTTCTTTCAGGGGTTGCCCGGGTTCAACTTCTATGGTCATGCCAAATGGGTCGGGCTCTCCTTCCACATCTCTCATTTGAATGATTTCAGCTTGTTTTTCCAGAAAGTCAACGGCTATGTAAGCGTCTTTTTGAAAAAACCGCGATTTACGCATGTTCTTCATCGAAATGCGGCTGGCCGTGATGTTGGCAACACAGCCGTTGTCGAATTCCAAACGAGCGTTACAAATGTCGGGCGTAGAACTTAACACAGCTACACCACTTGCGCTTATGCTACGAACGTTAGACTTAACCACACTCAACACGATGTCCAGGTCGTGAATCATCAAATCCAGCACTACCGATACATCCGTTCCTCTTGGGTTGAATTGTGCCAGTCGGTGGGTTTCAATAAACATTGGCTGCTGTATGTGGTCTCTTGACTGCATAAATGCAGGGTTGAATCGCTCAACATGCCCTACCTGAACTTTTACATTGGCTTCGTGGGCCAGGTTCATCAGCGCACGTGCTTCTTCAATGGTATTGGTAACAGGTTTTTCAATGAACACATGACGCGATTTACGCAGGGCTTGAGAAGCACAATCGAAGTGAGAGAGTGTTGGAGTAACCACATCAACCACTTCTACTTCGTCAATAAGTTCTTCAACACTGCCAAAGGCCTCGATTCCGAATTTTTCCATGACCTCTGTAACCTTTGCAGGATCGGGGTCGTAGAAACCCACCAATTCGTAATCTCCGATTTGTTGAATCAATTGAATGTGAATCTGTCCGAGGTGCCCGGCACCCAATACTCCAATTTTAAGCATAATGCGGTGGTGTTTCCAGACAAAGGTATGCCTGTGCTGAGGGCAACCGCCCCGGAGGAAACAGTTTTTTCAACACCGTTTTTTTTAAAGAAGCTTTTTTTCAACTTTGCCGACGCTATGGAAGACAGTTTCCGACATCAGGGAATGCGCAGACAACTGCTGGCTACCCTTCGTGAGAAAGGGGTGAAGGACGAAAAGGTGCTGGAGGCCATGATGCGGGTTCCGCGCCACGCATACATGGACAAGGCATTTTTGCACTTTGCATACGAGGACACTGCTTTTCCAATCGGAGCGGGTCAAACCATCTCACAACCTTTTACCGTAGCTTTTCAGACAGCACTGCTCGACCTCCGGCTCAGACAAAAAGTGTTGGAAATCGGAACCGGCTCGGGCTATCAATGCGCCGTGTTGTGTGAAATGGGGGTGAAGGTATTCTCCATTGAAAGACAAAAAGAACTCTACGAGAAGTCCAGACAACTACTACGGAAATTGGGTTACTCACCCCGTACGTTTTATGGAGACGGTTACAAAGGGCTGCCAGCTTTTGCTCCATTCGATGCGATTCTGGTTACCTGTGGAGCCCCGTTTGTTCCCGATGCACTGCTTGACCAATTGAAGCCCGGTGGACGACTGGTTATCCCGGTAGGACAGGGAGATGTGCAGGAAATGCTGCGTATCACCCGAAACAGTGATGGCGACTTTTCTGAAGAACGCTTCGGTGAATTCAAGTTCGTGCCCATGCTAAAGGATAGAAATGCATAGCATTGTAACAATAGTAACAATTTGCTAACCCACAGTTTAAGAATATACTCGTGTCATTTTGGAAAAAATAGGGATATGAACAAAAAAGTGTGCAAAACCCATTGAAATGTGAATATCTTTGCCCGCGAATTCAAATAAATTTGTCCGATGTTGTGAAGGCAACTTTCCAATATTGGTAACTAACCCCAAGAATCAAACAACAAGAAAACAAACCAAAAACTAAATGTTATGAAAAAGACATTGCTTGTGATTTCAATGCTTGCCCTTGGCGCCAGCTCTGTAATGGCCCAGGGTTTGTCAACCCGCGAAAATGAGGCCATCGTGGCCAAATTGGGTGCTCGCCCTGTGGCGGGTGATGCTGCTCTGAACTTTGTGATTCCTTTGGTAGGCCTCAACGCCAACGACGGAACGCAAGCCGGATTATTCGATGGTAACATGCTCGGATCTGGTGATCTTCTTACCTTTAAGTACTACCACACTGACAACTTCGTACTTCGTGCCGGTGTGCG
>SKUL01000080.1 GCA_007129985.1 Flavobacteriales bacterium | reverse complement strand
GTCCGAGCCAATGCGGTGGCGAAGGCTCTATTTTGATTAAACCCGAAGTGGTTGCCCCCGGACAAAACGTTCGCTCGGCAGTTGGACAAAATGAATACGCAAGCCTTTCGGGCACTTCCATGGCCTGCCCGCATGTGGTGGGTGCCACGTTATTGCTGAAGGAAGCATTCCCTTATCTTCCGGGCAAGGACATCCTTGAGGCTCTATACTACAGCGCCATTGATTTGGGTGAACCCGGCGAAGACAATACCTACGGCATGGGTATTATCAACCTGATGGACGCCTTTGAATACCTCACCGGTATGGGCTACGTGCCCGAACCACCTTTCATCGCCGACCACGACATTGTACTTCAGGAAGTTGTTTGGCCCAGTGTGAATGCCACCTGTGATAGCTCCATTGAGCCCATTATCCGCGTGCGCAATTTCGGCTCACAACCCATTAACGGTTTCGAGGTGCATTACGGCATCCCCGGTGAGACAGAACAAAGCTTTGAGTACACCGAAACCCTCGCTCCCAATGCATGGGTAGATATCACGCTTCCAACCTACAACACTGTTTCTGTTGGCTACACTGAGATGTTCTTTGGTGTAGAACCCAATGAAGAGCTCATTGAGCAGGATGTACTGAACAACCAGCTATTTGCGCGCTTTGCCATCAAAACGTCTGTTGAAATAGATTTCGTAGAAACCTTTGAAACCGAAAACATAGACCTCTCAATCTGGCACGTTGAAAACCCCGACAACGAAATGACCTGGGAGCCTTTTACCCTACCGGAAACTTTGGACTCTGCCGTATGCATGCGCGTTGAATTGGCAGAATACTCACCCCGCGCCAGTCAGCTTGATGATTTTGTGGGACCCAAAGTGGCTGTTCCTTCTGGTGGACAGGGACTGTTTCTGGCCTTTGATTTGGCCTACCAGTTGAGAAATGCTCCTCCTTTCACGCACGACACACTGAGGGTGTACATCGCCAGCGAATGCAACGAAACGGAGCCCGTACTTGTGTACAAAAAAGGAGGCGATGCCCTGAGCACATGGGATGTTAGCACTCCCTATTTTGTCCCAACCATGGAAGAGCAATGGCGCAGGGAGGTGATTGACCTAAGCGATGTAGCAGATGGTGAATACGTGATTCCCATCTTCCAGACCGAAAACCGACGTGGAAATAACCTATACATCAACAATATTGCGGTTTACACTGACTCCGACCCACTTTCTGTAGCCGAAGAATGGATGTCTGATTTGGTGCTTTTTCCCAATCCGGCACGAAACGAGGCCACGCTGAGATGGGGTTCGGTGGAGCAACTCCTCAACGTAACTTTACTCGACGGTACCGGAAGAGCCCTGAACCAATGGCAGGTGCACGGACATACCGGGGAGACGAACATCAACCTCAATGGCCTGTCGCACGGACTATACTTTGTACGCGTATCGGGGCAAACAGGTAACCGCGTGCTGAAGCTGGTGAAACACTAATAGCCGAGTAAACAGAACAGTAATGGGTTCAGAATGGATATCGGTGAAGGACGTCTTGCCACCGGATGGTGAGCGGGTGTTGGTGTTTATCCCGAACAACGAGGTGTATTTGCCCGGCAAAACCGGGGAAAAGCTCCGTATAAGGGTAATTGTGATGAAGTTTCAAAAGGATTTTTTGTCGGAAGAAAAGGCCCAACAAAAGAATACCGCGCGTCATTTTTGGGTAGGCGAAGGGCAATCCAATCACTATTTTGAAGACATTACGCACTGGAGGCCCATGCCCGAACCCCCAGCCGATTTCGACCTGTAGATTCCTTCCAAAGGATTGTGGCGCTTGTTATCGCAGCAACGATTCCGTAACTTTAGCCTGTCAACAAACAGAACATGATTACACGCGCTTTTCGCTACCTCACCGTATTGATTTTTCCGCTGGTTGCATTCATTTCCTTTGAATGGAAAGGGTGGTGGCTATACAGCACCGTTATTCTGGCGTTTGGTGTCATCCCGGCCATGGAGTTGCTCTTCCCGCCCGACCCCGAAAACATTAGCGACGAAGAAGAGGAACGCTTCAAAGACCACTGGCTTTTTGATGTGATGATTTACCTCATCGTTCCCTTTCATTTTTTGCTGCTGGTGAGGTTTCTTGCACTGGTTGCGTTTGAGCCCCTGCAGACTTACGAATTGCTTGGTGCCATTTTGGCCATGGGTACTTTTTGCGGCGCTTTTGGAATCAACGTGGCGCACGAGTTGGGACATCGCAGGGAGCGCGCCCACCGAATTGTATCAAACCTGCTGCTGATGACCTCGCTCAACGCCCACTTCTACGTGCAGCACAATCGTGGTCATCACCGATATGTATCGACTCCCATCGACCCGGAAACCGCTTGGTTCAACGAAAGCATCTACGCTTTTTGGTGGCGTACGGTCATTTCCGGATACGTTCACGCTTGGCGCATCCAACTCGATGAACTGCGCAAAAAAGGAAATTCGTTTTTCTCTGCGAAGAATGACATGCTATGGTTTCAATCCTTACAGATAGTTCTGATTATGGTGATTGCAGTTGTTTTTGGCTGGAAGGCTCTGGCTGCCTTTATCGCTGCTGCGCTGATGGGAATTTTGCTGCTGGCCACCATCAACTATATTGAGCATTACGGCTTGCTCCGCAAGGAAGTTGCCCCCGGGCGCTATGAGCGTGTGCTACCCAAACACTCATGGAACAGCGATCATATGCTTGGGCGCCTTATTCTCTTTGAACTCTCGCGCCACTCAGACCACCATTACAAGGCGAGCCGCAAGTATCAGATATTAAAACATCACGACGAAAGTCCGCAGATGCC
>SKUL01000091.1 GCA_007129985.1 Flavobacteriales bacterium | reverse complement strand
GTTCGCAGGCGCAAGGCCGGATTCGGGATGCCGCTCAGAACCTTGCTTTCCAATCAGGAGGTGCTCAACAAGCTGCTCGACCCTGTCTTTTTTGGTAATTTTGAGGGCTTCTCGGTAGATAGAATTCAAGTTGTGGTGGAAGACCACCGGCGCGGAACCGCCGACCACAGCTCCATCCTTTACGCCCTGATTTCTTTTCAGCATTGGTATCGAATGTACATTGAAAATTAACCACTTGGAACAACTCGTACAACAACTCAAAGACGGCACCATGCAGCTCCTCGAAGTGCCTTTTCCGGTTCTGGGGCCGGGCATGGTGCTGGTCCGCAACCACTATTCGGCCATCAGCGCGGGTACCGAGGGTAAAACCGTGAACGACGCCCGTTTGGGCTATCTGGCCAAGGCGCGCGCCCGTCAAAACGAGGTGAAGAAAGTAGTGAAAGCGGCCCGCACTTACGGATTGGCCGACACTTACAAAATGGTGATGAATAAGCTCGAAGCCCCCAGTGCTTTGGGCTATAGCTGCGCCGGTGAGGTAATTGCCATTGCCGATGATGTGCGCGTTTTCAGGGTGGGCGACCGCGTGGCATGTGCCGGAGGCTCCGCTGTTCACGCCGAGGTAGTGGCCGTTCCCGAAAATCTCTGCGCAAAAGTGCCCGAAACTGTGTCGCTCGATGAGGCGTCCATGACCACCATCGCTGCCATCGCCCTGCAGGGAATCCGCTTGAGCGATACCCAACTGGGCGGAAATGCCGTAGTGATTGGCCTGGGACTGATAGGTAAAATGACGATGATGCTGCTCCGTGCGGCGGGCGTGCGGCCCATTGGGGTGGACATTGACGCGCGACAAGTTGAGTCAACCCGCGCTCTTGGTTTTGACCACGTGTTGGTAAGGGAGCAACACGGCATTGAAAATGAAATCATTGACCTCTGCGAGGGATTTGGCACCGACGCTGTGCTCATCACCGCCGGAACCTCATCTCTCGACCCCGTAAACCTCGCCGGGCGGGTTGCGCGACCCAAGGGAAAGGTGGTAATTGTGGGTAACGTTCCCACCGGTTTCGACCGAAAGGATTTTTACCGCAAAGAATTGGATTTGCGCATGTCGGCATCCTATGGTCCCGGTCGTTATGACCGCGCCTATGAGGAAGAGGGGCTGGATTATCCCATCGGCTATGTGCGCTGGACCGAAAACCGAAACATGCAGGCCGTGCTGGCTATGCTTGCGACGGGAGCCGTTGATTTTTCGCCGCTGATTTCTCACTGTTTTGATTTTCGCGACGCACGGCAGGCCTACGATATGATTGTTTCAAAATCGGAGGAATTTGCCGGAGTAATTTTGAAATACGACACGAGCAAAACGCTTGCTCATAAAGTTGTGAGGAAGCAAGATGCCCCATTGAAATCTGCGGAAGCTAGCGCTTCGTTTATCGGGGCGGGCTCGTTTGCGCAGAATTTTTTGTTGCCCAATCTCGCAGGACTTAATTTGCGACATATTGTTACGGCTCGTCCTAACAACGCGCGCAACGTTGCAGATAAATACGGATTTGCAGGCGCCCTTTCGTCGGTTGAGGAGCTCCTTGCCGACGAGCATTGCAACACTGTTTTTGTGGCTACACGCCATGATACGCATGCGCAATACGTGTTGGCGGCTTTGCGAGCAGGGAAGAATGTGTTTGTCGAAAAGCCGCTTTGTCTTCACCCGGATGAGCTGGAGGAAATTGCGCGTGTGGCTGCTGAATCTGCGGGAAGACTGATGGTGGGCTTTAACCGGCGTTTTTCTCCGGTTACGGATTGGTTAAAGAAAGAACTTAAGCCTTCTCGTGCGGTAAGCATTCACTATCAAATCAATGCCGGTGCCCTGCCGCCCGACCATTGGGTGCACGACCCGAAAACAGGGGGTGGCAGAATTTTGGGCGAAGCGTGTCACTTTATTGACCTGGCCATTTTCCTTTCGGGCTCAAAAGTTCAGTCGGTTCAGGCCTCGTCTTTGGGCACCACGCCCGGTGTGGAGGATACCGCAGCCATTGTGTTGAAGATGGAAAACGGGAGTGTGGCTGTGATAAACTATTTCTCCAACGGACATCCATCGTTGCCTAAAGAAAGGCTCGAAGTTCAGCAGGACGGGCAATTTTGGCAAATAGAAGACTTCAAAAAGCTGCGCAAAAACGGTCTCGGTAAACCGCTTAAAACATGGGCAAAGGCGCAAAAGGGCTACGCCGAAGAACTTCAAGCTTTCACCGATTCCATCAGAAAGGGGCAACCCGCGCCCATTTCACCGGAGGAACTCCATCATTCGATGTGGGTGACTTTTAAGGTGTTGGAGGAGGTGAGGGGTTGAGGTTATCAGGGTAAAACCTCACCCTTCCGTGTAAATAGCCACTTCCCGTCGTCCGTCGGAATGCTGCATAGCGCGGTACATGCCGTAGGAGTTAAACACCAGTTCAATATTTCCAACGGCGTCTATCAAACCACCTTTGCCGTACTAGCCGGTAAGATTGTGATTCAATAACCGAAAATAAACTCCCCGGCCTCTGATTTGGAAGTCGGGGAGTTTTTTTTATATCTTTCTGCCCTATGACGCTGAAGCAAAGATTTTTGATTGCACAAATTGTCTTGTTATGGCTGTTGTTGCAGAGCTGCGGCCCGGCAACTGCCCAAACGCTGGACTACTTCTACGACCCTACTTTTACCCCGCCCAATGTGGTTGGAGGTAATGGAGGGTCTGCCAGCTCTATTTTGGTGCACGATGATGGCCGCTATATGGTGGGGGGGGGGGTTCAGTTTAACCACCCCTACCAGATTAAGAAGTTTGTG
>SKUL01000166.1 GCA_007129985.1 Flavobacteriales bacterium | reverse complement strand
CAACGCGGGTCTGTATGCCAGTCGAGACCAAGGGTTTCACATTTCAAATCTTTCATCTCAGAAAGCGCGAACCAGGCTCCCTTGGCGAAAACAGTTACGGGAACCTCATTGATTTCATCACAAATGCGCGAAATGTATTTGAGGCTGTATTCGCGATATTGATCAGGGGGTAAAATTCCCGCCCATGAATCAAAAATCTGCACCAATTGTGCCCCCGCTTTAATCTGCATTTTCAAGTAACGAATGGTTGCTGTGGTGATCATATTCAACAACTGTTCCGAAAATTGAGAATCGGTGTAAAGCAACTTGCGCGCTTTGCTGAAAGTCTTTGACCCACTGCCTTCTGTCATGTATGCAAAAATGGTCCATGGGGCACCCGCAAAACCAATCAAGGGCACGCGTCCGGCAAGCTCGCGGCTCGTAAGCTCCAATGCCCGGCGCACGTATTCGAGGGGTTCTTCAACATCCATGGTTAAGCGCTGAAGGTCGGACGTGTTTTGCACGGTGGAGGGAAAAAGCGGCCCGCGTTTCTCAATCATCTCGTAAGGCAAGCCCATGGCTTCGGGAATCACAAGGATGTCGGAAAAAATAATCGCCGCATCCACCCCGAGTAAATCAACTGGCTGAAGGGTTACTTCGCAACACAGCTCAGGGTTAGTAACGAGCTCTTTAAATCCGGCAACCGACGCTCTTACTTCGCGGTACTCGGGTAAAATGCGTCCGGCCTGTCTCATCACCCACACGGGTGGACGTTCGCACTGCTCGCCACGGGCAGCGCGCAACAACAAATCGTTTTGTAAATGCATAGCCGCAAAAATACGTTTTGCCGCAACGCCACAGGTCTGGTTTACGCCCTAGCTCCAATCCGGAATTTCTCCCTCCACCATTTCGGGCGGAAACTGCACCAGAAAAACGTACTGCGTGGCGCGGGTAAGAGCCGTATATAGCCAGCGGTAGAACTCCAAATCGGCTGGCTCCTGCATCCTGCCAATGTCAATAAACACCACCGGCCACTGGCCTCCCTGCGACTTGTGGCAGGTAACGGCATAGGCAAACTTCACCTGTAGGGCATTGAAAAAAGGGTCTTCCTTAAACACCTTTTCGTTGCGCTTTTTAGGGGTAGATTCGTCCTGATAGTCTTCGGCAATGGAGTGAAAAAGAAGTTTGGCCTTGTCGCGGCTCAAAGACGGACCTTTTTCGGCGATGGTATCGAGCAGCATTTTCACTTCAAAAGGCGGCACATCGTAATCGAGCATGCGCACTTCTGCATCTGCAAAGCGAAAATCATAGCGTTCGGTGTATTGCTTCACCTTTTGAATTTCCAGAATGTCGCCATTGGCGATAAACGCTGCTGCCGGCAACTCCTTCACCCAGAAATAGTTGTTTTTCACTACCATCATCAGCTCACCGGCTTCCAACTCATTATCGAGCCATCGCACCCGTCTCCTGATCAATTGGTTGTACTCATTGGCCATCCAGTTGGAACGGGTAATCACCAGCGTTTCCTCCACCCCGAAATGCTGATAGGCCCATTCCAGTTTCTCGGGCAAATCACGGCCGGTAACATACTCCACATCGGGGAATTGAATGTTGAGTTTTAGCTCCTCGGAACTTCCGTTGATGAGATGTCGCACGTGGGTAGCGTTGGCCAGTATTCCCGAATCGGCTTCCTGGCGGATAACCTCGGTGAGAGTGTGTTCGGCGATGGTCAGACCGTAATGGTTGCGCATCAGTTCAAGGTTCAGCGCCGGACTTTTTTCCAGACCCACAGGGGGCAACTGGGCCTCGTCGCCAATGAACAGCACGCGGCAGTTTTCACCCCGATAAACAAAGGTGAGCAGATCTTCGAGCAGGTGCGAAGTGTCAAAGCCGTCGTCGGCAATTTGTCTGCCGGCAATCATAGAAGCCTCGTCCACCACAAAAACCACATCCTTTCGGTTGTTGGGAGCCAAGCCAAAGCGCACGGAGCCATCGGCACCCATGCTGCGTCGGTAGATGGTTTTGTGAATGGTGTAGGCGGGTTGCCCTGAATAGTACCCAAGTACTTTGGCTGCCCTTCCTGTCGGGGCCATCAGCACCGCTTTTTGTTTGATTTCAGGGAGCAAGCTGAGCAGCGCTCTCACCATGGTGGTTTTTCCCGTTCCCGCGTATCCCTTCATGAGAAAGGCACAACGCGGTTTATCGCTGAGCAGAAAGCGAATCAGTTTTCGGCTTAAATCGCGCTGGTCCTCGGTTGGGGTATGTCCGAGACCGTTTTCCAGAACCTGCTGCCAATGTTGCCATTTGTCTTTCATGCGCGTTCAAAAGTACGCAGGTTTCAAAAGTGTTACCAATCGTGGAACGGTGCGGCTCTGAATGAAAAAAATGGTAGATTTGCCCGACACAATCGTGAATGTACTGAATTAAGTCATGGAAGATCTGAAAGATAAATTTGCCCGGTTCTTTTTCCCGGGAGCGTTGACCATCATCGGTTTGCTGATTCTCATTACCGGTGCTCAGCAAAATGCAATGTTCAAAACAGGCGGTGCCGTTATTGCTCTGGTTGGAATTATCTCGATTCTGCATATCGCAGGTATCATTAACAAAATGGTAGCGATTGTCGTTACAATTATCACCATCGGCGGCTCGGCAGGAATGGCCTACATGAACTATTACTCGATTGACTCTGAGCTGCGCTACCTCAAAAAGAAGGATAAAATTGCCTCTCACGTTATACAGCGCCTGAAAGATATCCGTACCGCTCAGGTGGCATTTCACGATGCAAACCAGCGATATACAGCACACTGGGATACTCTGGAAAACTTCATTCTCACCGGAAAAAT
>SKUL01000054.1 GCA_007129985.1 Flavobacteriales bacterium | reverse complement strand
CGTCTTTCCGGAGATGGTGAGTGAGCGTGCTCTTTTTAGCAACGCAGGAGATGACAGCCAGTACAAAACAGTTGATTACATACAGCTTATACCTGTATTGCTCGAGGCGCTGAAAGAACTGAATGAAGAGGTTCAAGAGCTTCGCAACCTGTTAAACGAGGTTAACAACAATAAGTAGAACGATATCCGAAACCACAAACTTTGTACATTAGGACGCCTTTTTAAAACGATAGCCATGCAGAAACCCACCCGACTTTTCGACTTTCCATACTACCAAATGGAGAAATTTCCGCTTAAGATGATGATGAAATCTCTGGGCGACAGTGCAGAAGAGTACTCCACCGAATCATTTATTGAACAAATGAACAAGGCCAGCAGGGGCTTACTGGCCAAAGGTGTACTACCGGGTGATAAAATCGGGCTCATTTCACACAACAACCGCTGTGAGTGGAATGTAATGGATCAGGGGATTCTGCAAATAGGGGCGATTGACGTACCCATTTACCCGACCATGTCGCCAGAGGACATTCAGTACATCCTTAATCACGCCGAAGTAAAACTTTGCTTTGTCTCCAATGAGGAACTTTTCCAAAAAGTACAGAGCATCAAATCGCAGGTGCCTACGTTGCAAGAGGTGTACACTTTTGAAGAGGTCAACGGAGCACCCAACTGGCATGATGTGTTGAACGCATCGGGCGAAGTAGGTCAGGAAAAAGTAGATGAGATTGCTGCGGCCATCAAGCCTGAAGACCTTGCCACCCTCATTTACACATCGGGTACTACAGGACTTCCCAAAGGGGTGATGCTTACGCACAACAACATCTGCACCAACGCAATTGATAGCAGTGAGCGCGTTCCAACCCTGTATGCCGGAAAAAGCAGATGCTTGAGCTTCCTGCCTGTCTGCCACATCTTTGAGCGTATGTTGCACTACATGTACATGTACAACGGCGTTTCCATCTATTTCGGCCAAAGCCTCGAAACCATTAAGGAAGACCTTCAGGCATCGCGTCCGCACATGTTTACCGGAGTGCCACGACTTTTTGAGAAATTCTATGACGGTATTGTGGCCAAAGGTGCCGCTGCCGGCGGAATCAAATCCAAACTTTTTGCATGGGCTGTGGCCACCGCATTGCAGTGGGAGCCCGATGGGCAAAATGGAGGTTGGTACGAATTCAAAATCAACCTGGCGCGCAAACTTGTGTTCTCCAAGGTGAAAGAAGCTTTGGGACTGACCGAAATTGCAGGTGTTGCCTCAGGAAGTGCTGCCTTGCAGGCCAAACTTGCTCGCTTTTTTAATGGCGCCGGAATTCCCTTGCTAGAAGGATACGGTTTGACTGAAACATCTCCGGTAATCTCCGTAAATACCATCAACCAACCCGGAATGATTAAAGTCGGTACGGTAGGAAAAGTCATCAGCAATGTGAAAGTTAAAATTGCTGCCGACGGTGAAATTCTCTGTAGCGGCCCCAATGTGATGATGGGCTATTACAAAGACCCCGAGCGAACGGCTGACGTTCTGAAAGACGGTTGGTTCCACACCGGTGATATAGGCGAAATTGACAGTGAGGGATTTCTGAAAATCACCGACCGCAAGAAAGAGATTTTCAAAACCTCCGGCGGAAAGTACATCGCTCCGCAAATTGTGGAGAATGCGTTGAAAGAGTCCATTTTTGTGGAGCAGTGTATTGTGGTGGGCGAAGGCAAGAACTTCCCGTCGGCGCTGATTGTGCCCTCGTTTGACGCTTTGCGTACCTGGTGCGAAAAACACGGAATTACCTACACGTCTGACAAGGAAATGGTTCAAGACCAGAAAATTATTGATCGAATCCAAAAGGATGTTGACAAAGCCAACGAGCGCTTCGGAAAATGGGAGCAGGTAAAGAAATTCACACTTTTGCCTGCCCTCTGGACCATTGAGGCTGATGAACTCACGCCTACGCTTAAGCTCAAGCGCAAGCAGATTCACCAGCGATATGCCGCAGAAATCGAGGCGTTTTACAGTTAGGAGAGTGGTTTGGGCTCCTGCGCAAATACGAATGTCAGGAACAACATTACCGTTTCGTGAAATTGACGTTACTTTGTGCTTACTGAAGAAACCATCATGAAAATTTTCATTCGTTTAGGTCTACTGGCACTTTTGGCTGTAGGATTGATTGTACCCTTTGGATGCCAAAAAGCGGAAGGTGAAGGAGGCCGGGCCTCTATCTCGGGTAGGATCTACGTGAAGAAAATGCGCCCCGACGGAACTGTTCGTGCTGAGTTTTACGCTCCCGAAGAAAGGGTTTACATTATCTACGGCGATACATCGAGGGTGTACGACGATGATATGCGAACTGATTTTGATGGCCGCTATCGTTTTCGCTGGCTGCGCGCCGGAACCTACACCATTTTTGTGTACTCAGAGTGCTGGTTGGGTGAGACTGACTGTATTGAAATTGGCGGACAGTATCCTGTTTTTCGTGAAGTGACCATTGATAGAAACGAGCAGGTAGAACTGGAAGACATCATCATTTTCGATTACTAGAGTCAACCGCCGCGGCGATTAAAGTGTTTTCAAAGAGTAACGAAGAGCGATATCGGTCTGAAAAGGACATCGTGTCTGCATAGAAACCAGAAGCATGGCAAAGAGAAGAAAAGGAAAATGGTGGTACCCGGTGGTGGCCTTTCTGATGATTTTTGCGCTTGGCGTGTGGATTGTGTTTCCCATGGTTCAAAAAACTCCCAAGCTTCGCATTTACAATCCCGCCGATATCAACCCCCAGCTTGTGGATGAATCGCTTCAAAGGGTTACCCGCATGCATCGCACCCTTGATTTTGAGCT
>SKUL01000126.1 GCA_007129985.1 Flavobacteriales bacterium | reverse complement strand
TGGGCTGGGTGATGGAAATTGACCAAACTGAGCGGGAGTTTTACCGCAATTATCCAACAGAACTTCATTATCTTTGTTACATGTTGAGCCTCACAAACAAGCAAAGTACCAAGCTGCATGACATCTGTAGCAAGCACATGGTCAAAAACCTGTATCTATTCGGTTCGGCGACCAACGAGCGCTTCGATGCCAAGAGTAGTGATATCGATTTAGTAGTTGAATTTGCTGAAGATCTGGAGCTCCACAACTACGCGGACAACTACTTTTCACTATTGAAAAACCTCGAACAATTGTTCGAGAAAAAGGTGGACCTGCTTTCAATGAAATCATTGCGAAACCCGGTGATGATCGAAGAAGTGGAAAAGTCAAAAATTCCGTTATATGCAGCATAGTAGGATGCTTAAATACCTTCTTGACATTGAACAAGTCATTACGGAAATAGAGGAGCTGTCAGGAAGATTTCAAGGTGATTTCAAAAAATTCGAAAATGACTGGGTATCCAGAAGAGCCATTGAACGCGATTTGCAGATAATTGGCGAAGCGGTAAACAAGCTATTACAGTTGAATCCCGAAATCAAAATCACATCCGCTTCGAACATCATTGGTTTAAGAAACATCATAGTTCACGCCTACGATTCGGTGGAATATGAAATGATCTGGGCCATCATTCAAAAAGACATCCCCGTGCTCAAACAAGAGGTATTATGGCTGAAGAGCGAGCAATGATCCTTTTGTCCCAACCATGATTTCCCTGATTTTATGATGGACCATGATTTCTCACCACCGCCCCAAAAATCATGGTTGTCATGGAATCATTTTAAATCACAGTTCGAGACTGGGCTGGGCGACGGGAAGTGACTCCTCTCAGCGCGTTGACGACGAACTTTGATCTTGCCCTGTAAGCTGAAGGAAAACCTTCTCATCAATTCTATTAATCAATGCCTTCTCCGATAACACAACACCAGAGGACAGTTGAACCCCAAGGGAGAGTAATACTGCTTCTCTGTAGGCTTCAATATCGGTAGCCAGCCATTCCAGATTCAGCTTGTTGCGTTTTTTATTCAATCCCACCAACCGACAAAGAATAACGGCAGTATCCGGCAACTGGTTGAGTGCCTTACACATCATCTTTTTCTTGTCAATATCTGGAATTATTCCACGAAACCTGCCGTTTACCAATAGTTCCGGGGCCATTTTGTATGGGTTGCGCACCTTTACCGGAACACTTTGGCCTGTCATGGCTTCGAGCGTTCCGTTATACCAGGCCGGGTCTGTACGCGCATTGCCAAAACATGGCTGGCCATCCGCATTCATACCCAAAAAGTAAACCTCAATCTTATCTCCCACTTGCACTTCATTAAAGTACTTCAACTTTCCAAATTGTGAACGGTGTTTTAACCCTTCAATTGACCCACACTTCCAGTCAAACAAATGGCCGAGCTCAACGAACACTCCATAATCGCTTTTTCGCGAAACAATTCCGCGGTAGGCCGTGTGATGTTCGAGATCGTATTTCTTGAAAACATGCACTTTGCCATCGAGTAAAATAAAAATGCGTTCGGAAATGGTAATGCTGTGTACCCGGCCGAACAATACCTTTCCCTTGAGAAGTGGGAAAATTACGGGCCATACACTTAGATCCGAATAATACCACGGCATGTAGCGAAAAGCCACAAAAGCGAACAAGCCACACACTTTCACGAGAAACCCCCGCTCCTTAATTTCTTCAATTCGAAAAGGAACGTGTTCTCCATGCTGGACTTTCCACTGAAGGAAATTGAGCTTTTCCCTCAAGTGATCCGCCAGGTGGTCGGCATTGCCTTCTATAGCCGGTGATTCAATGTCTTTCATAGGTTGGTTCATCCAGTACCCGAAACGACAACGAGCACACTACCTTGATTCACAGCCACAAGTTAGTGATAAATATTGAAAAGGCAACAACTCCTTTATTAAAGCGGTTGTGGAAAGTCTGACCAAAAGATGATCAGTTCCATTTGTTGACTTCAGCTTTCAGGTCGTCGGCTTTGGTGAGCCGCTCATTTTTTGCGTCGTCCAACGCCTGGTCGATATCCTCGTTGAATTGCTCAACCGACATGGAACCTGGGTTCTGCTGATAATCCGCAGTTTTCTTTTGATGCAACAGGCGCTCTAAAGCTGAGATCAGCTCTTCATTCTGAAGTTTCAAGAATTCCTGAACAAAAGCAATTTTTCTGGTCTGTAAATCCATGCGGTATATTTTACGCTAAGGTACAAATTGTTGACGCGCATGGCAAAGCTGTTGATGGGATAGAATGGACTGTGATTTCACGCCTCCACTCCAAAAATCATAGTGCTCGTGCAATCAGCAATAATCATGGTTCAAGACAATGCACCCCGCTACGCTTTAGCTTACAAGGCGTCCTCGCTTGAAAAAATTGAATTGGCTACGTTGGGCATAGGTTTGATTGAGTTGGATGTGGAATGATTGTTCCGTATGGAAGTGAGGCCGGAGGCCTCGACATCTCCGACGTAGCGAGACGCTACGTCGAACATCAGTTTCTTTTTTTGGTTGAGAATGTGTTGGGATGTGGTTGAGCGGGGGGCTTCGGTTGCTGAATAACAATAAATTCCTATGTTTGGCAAGTATTTTCAAATATCCCATTTCAAATTATGCTCTGGTTTGTTTCAGGAATAGTTTTACTGGCAATTCTTTATTTTCTTGGAAGAATGTTATTGCGTGGCGGTAACTATGGCATCATTACTCGGAATGTTGCCAGTTGGTACATTTCTTTTCTTCTTATAAATAAGGCCAATGAAAATCATGACTTATTAGTATCATCATTTTTT
>SKUL01000267.1 GCA_007129985.1 Flavobacteriales bacterium | reverse complement strand
TACTCTTTGCTCACCACTCTAAGTGGACTCAACAACACATCTTATCTTGATGACAATGACATCAGCTTTGGTGTAAATTACTGCTACATGGTGGTGGCCTGCTTTGCCGACGGTGCCGAGAGCTACGCCTCAGAAGAGTTCTGTGCAGAAATTGCTGCTGAAATTCCGCTGATTACACACAACAGTGTGGGAGCCACCAGCACTACCACCGGTATTGACACCGTGCGCTGGCAGCGCCCCTTTGATCTCGATACCAATCTTTTTGCAGGTCCCTACCAATATCGTGTGTATCGCGGCACCGGTTTCAACAATGCAAACGAGCTTATCCACACAGGCCCGGAAAACGAGAGTCTTTTGAATATACCCGGAGAGCACATCGTACAGAACCTCAACACGCAGGATCAGCCATACACCTATCGTGTGGAACTGATGAACGACGGAGAATCGCTGGTGTTTTCAAGCGTGGCATCCTCCATCTTTCTGAGCGCTGAGCCAAGCGATGAACAACTTACACTGAGCTGGGAGTTCAACCAACCGTGGGTGAATTTCAACTATAGGGTGGAAATGTGGGACGACAGCCTCGAGGAATGGATACTTATTGAGGAAACCGACGAAACTACCTACGTGCACACAGGGCTGGTTAATGGCGATGAGTACTGCCATCGCATTGTGGCCGAAGGCTCTTACTTCAATGAATCCTTCCCGGATACGGTGATTAATTTCAGCCAGGAAGTATGTGAGGTACCCTTTGACAATGTGCCTCCCTGCCCACCCGAACTTACCGTGAGCTGCGGAGAGTGTAACAGCGAAACAGGTGAACTCTCACCCAATATCCTGGAGTGGACCAATACCAATGACTGCGAAGACACGGATGATACCGAAGTGTACTACATTTATTTCGCCCCGTTTGAAGGTGAAGAATTCATGTTGGTAGACTCTGTGTTTGGTGCCGGCAACACCACTTACGAGCACCAGAATGA
The DNA here is from genome assembly GCA_007129985.1 of Flavobacteriales bacterium. Classification (GTDB taxonomy): domain Bacteria; phylum Bacteroidota; class Bacteroidia; order Flavobacteriales_D; family SKUL01; genus SKUL01. Next base: position 1,858 of record SKUL01000267.1, on the reverse strand, counting down.
AAACTCAATATCAGGTTGCTACATGGTAACTGCACTCGACTACGACTTTGTAAATGATCGGCGCAACGAGAGTCTGTTCAGTAATGTGTTTTGCTGTGATCAGGAATCAAAATACAAATTGCCCAATGTTTTTACGCCGAACAACGATGGCAAAAACGATTTCTTTCAAGCCTTTAAACCCTACTGCGGGGTAGAGAGTATAGACCTGGTGGTGTTCAATCGCTGGGGACAGCCCGTGTTTAAATCAACCGACCCCGATTTCCGATGGGACGGTATTCACATGGACTCAGGCGTGATGGTACCGGATGGAGTATATTTCTACGTCTGCACCATCAACACCATACAACTTAGTGGCATACAGCCGTTCAACGAGAAAGGCACTGTTACCTTGTTTGGGGGTAAAGACGTTAATTTCAATTAATTGTGTTTACAGGAATTGTAGAATGTTTGGGCGAAGTACAAGATATTCGCCCGGAGAATACCAATGTTCACCTTAAGGTTTCGGCCTCTTTTGCCCGCGAACTGCGCGTTGACCAGAGCGTGGCCCACAACGGCGTGTGCCTCACCGTGACAGAAATCGACGGGGACACTTTCTGGGTCACGGCCGTGCAGGAAACCCTCAACAGGAGTAATCTTGGGGCTCTGCAGAAAGGCTCGAAAGTAAACCTGGAGCGCTGCATGAAAGCCACCGACCGTTTTGAAGGCCATATTGTGCAGGGGCACGTGGACACGACCGGCATCTGCTCCGGCGTAGAAGACCTTAACGGAAGCTGGAAGTTTAGCTTTATGTACGAGCCTTCTGACGAAAGCCACATGACCGTGCCCAAAGGAAGCATCACCGTGAACGGCACCAGTCTTACGGTGGTTGATTCACATGACAACTCTTTTTCGGTGGTGGTGATACCCTATACCTACGAGCACACCTTGTTCGGCGGCATGCAGGTGGGCGACCCAGTGAATCTGGAGTTTGATATTATCGGGAAGTATCTGGCGAGATTAAACGCGAGGAGGTCTTAAAACACCTCGCGCGCAATACGCTGAACGGTATCCGATTTCCCCATGGTGTAGTAGTGTATCACCGGTGCTTTGCGTTCTATGAGTTCTTTGGACTGGCGGATGGCCCAGGCGATTCCGACTTCTTTCACCTCTTCATCGCTTTTGCATCGCACCAGCTCATCGGCCAGGTCATCCGGGAAATCAATGTGGAAGGTTTTGGGCAAAAACTGAATGTGCTTGAGCGTGGTGATCGGCTTGATTCCCGGTATAATAGGAACCGAAATGCCCGCCGCTCTGCACTTATCTACAAAGGCGAAAAACTTCTCGTTGTCGAAAAACATCTGCGTAACGATGTACTCTGCGCCCGCGTCAATCTTGGCCTTGAGGTGCCCGAGGTCGGTTTTCATGTTGAGGGCCTCAAAATGCTTTTCGGGGTAGCCGGCGGTGCCGATGCAAAATGCCGTTCCGTTTGCCGATGACTCCTGGTGCAGGTACTTGCCTTCATTCAGATCGCCAATCTGTTTAATGAGGTCAATGGCGTATGCATTTCCTTCGGGCTCTGGCACAAATGACGACTCGGATTTGATGGGGTCGCCGCGCAGGGCGAGTACGTTGTCAATACCCAAAAAGCTCAGGTCAATCAATGCGCTTTCAGTTTCTTCACGCGAAAATCCGCCACAGATAAGATGCGGCACGGTGTCAATCTTGTACTTGTTCATCAGAGCGGCACAAATACCCACCGTCCCCGGGCGCCGACGAAGCGAAACGCGCTTGAGGAGACCATTGGGCATTTTCTTGTACATGTGCTCCTCGCGATGGTAGGTTACGTTAATAAACCTCGGCTCAAACTCCATCAGCGGGT
>SKUL01000338.1 GCA_007129985.1 Flavobacteriales bacterium | reverse complement strand
TTCGGAATGAAAACGATTACGACATCCGTACCCACATTTCCGCACTCATCAGTAACCTCAAAGATGATTTCGCTGGTAACAAGTGATTGGAAGCTGATAGCAGGTAGCGTGCTGTACGGCTGCCCGTTTACGTACCACTGAAACGTGTACGCTCCTACTCCACCAGAATACTGACCAGTAATGAGGGTATTGTCAATACATGAGGCAAAGTAGTCATCTCCAAGGTCTACAGATATCTCTATCGGTGGGGTTTCGTAATAAAGCGTATCGGAATCGGTATTACCACAATGATCGGTAACTCGGAAAACAAGCATCCCGTCTCCGTCGGGAAGCACGTCCCAAACAAGATCGTTGTTCACAAACTGGCCATTTTGAAACCACTCAAACACAAAATCCCCTGAGCCACCTGTAATATCAGGATTAATCAGAACAGGAGTAATACAAGTCAGGGACCAGTCCGGACCAATGTCAACAGCCAATTCATCGAACTGAGGCACTTCAACGAAAAACTCCACGGTTTCCTCATACAATCCGCAAGAATCAGTAACAGTAAGTGTGTATATGGTGTTCTCAATAGGAGCAACTGTAATGGTTTCGCTTGTCTCACCAGTGCTCCATAGAAAACTTAATGGTGGACTACCACCTGTTGCCTCCGGTATCAAATCAATGGGCTCGCCACAATCAATAAACCCATCGTGTGATATTACCTCAAGGGGATCATACTCATCAATGTAGAATGTAAATATAGACTGAAGGTTTTCACCTCCACAAACGTTTTCGTTCTCGATGATTATGATAACTGACTCGAGACCTTCTATGATGCCATCGTGAAAAGCTTCTACAAAAATTGAGACCTGGGTTACTCCTATCGGGAAGACGATGCTGTCAGGAATGAGGGTATAATCCACCCCGTTGATGGCTTCTCCCTCCATGGTAAGATAAATGACCTGTTCCACGTTGTCGAGCTGACGTTCAAAGGTCAGCGTAGCACCGCCACATCCTTCAACCAATGTACTGTCGTTTAGCCCGGCGTCAATCTCCAGATCTACAACAATGAGAGAACTACTGGCAAAACTACCGGCCTGCAAGAAGACGCCCGAATCGAGTATTCCATCAAAAACATTGGCTATAGCCAATTTGATATGATAAGTTTCGCCACAGGTCACGATTGCCTCCGCAGTTATCGGAACGGTGTAGCCACCAAAACAAACCTCCGAATGAAGATCCGTGCCATTTCCTCCTCCATTGTTTTGAAAAAACTCGGCGTTGCACGGGCAGGGACCGCCTCCACTGGGAGGGTTACATGTACCACCAGTACCTCCTGAGCCATTGTTCACAGTGTTGATTGCCACCGGCGTTCCGTTGGGCAAAACCGCAATATTAATCGCATTATTCGTAAAAGGCCCATTGATTCCCGGCCCGCTCAAAAAGAAGCCAAAAACATCGTTAAAACTCGAACATACAAAGCCATTGTATTCCCGGGAGGCAAAAACAAAATCAAAATTCAGGGTATCACCCTGTGGTACAAAATCAAACTCAACTACAGTTACATCATTGAGCGTGCCCGACACAAGCTGACTTAGGTCGGGGTCTACACCAGGACCTGAACCATCGGCAACAGCTCCACAGCCGGCAATCTGAATGTTTTTCGTTGCCATCACCATACCTTCTCCAAAGAAAAAGTCTGTGTTCTCAGCGTTGAAATATCCAACACGCGGTTGCACGGTGTTTCCTGGAAGACCATTGTAAGTGATATTCGACACCTCTACTCCCTCACCTAGAAGAACCGTTTGCACATACTCCTCAACCGTGAGATTGTTTTCAGTATCAACCTGAGAATGTGATAGGTGACCTATCGTCATCAACACGAGGAGCAGGGATTTCGTTTTAATCAATTTCATATCGGAATTGTACAGTCTTGGGTTCTCGGGAAACCTGACGAGAATAACGAAGTTAGGTTGTTTGAGCTTGACGAAATCATTTCTTTCGCAAAGCTTCCTTTATTTCCAACTCCTTCGCCATATCAAAATCCGCCTTGGCACCCTTCTTATCTCCGAGGTATTGCCGCGTAACACCGCGATCGTGAAAAGCGATGGGATCCTCCGGGTTGATAACAATAGCCTCGTTATAGTCGCGTAAAGCACCATTTTTGTCGTTCATTTGGTATTTTACAGTACCGCGCTTTCTATACATCAGCGCATCGTGGGGTCGAAGTGAAATGATGGAGTTGAAATCCGCTCGCGACCGTTTGAACTCTTCGTCCTGATAATAGAGCGTAGCCCGATAATATAGAGCAGCTACAAATCCTGGCTCGAGCTTGAGCACTTCGCTCAAATCGCGAATTGCCCCTTCCTTATTGTCCATTTTTACATTACTCACAGCTCTGTTGTACCAAGCCAATCGGTCGTACGGATTAGCTTCTATCGCTTTGGTGAATTCCTTGATGGCGTCTTCATAAAGTTCATCTTCAAAAAACTGGGCACCGGCATTTCTGTGGGCAGCAGCAGTTTCTTTTTGATAAGCTGTGATTTCCTCCTTTGGAGGAGTGGCTCCCGGTTGCGCAGTAAGCAAGAAACTCAAGCAACTGAGGAGCATGAGCAAACTAAGCTTTTTCAAGATCGGCTGGTGTTGGTTATGTGTCACAAAAATAGCGAAATTCAAGTTCTGCGCAAGTTACAGGGTTCAATGACCGCCGGTTTTCACAAGTCTGTGAACTTCATGTTTGTCAGCAATTTCAATACGCAGAAAATACAATCCGGAGGGAATCGAACCGACATCTAGCTGCATCGGCAAAAAGCCCTGACGAGCCAACAACTCTCTTCCCTGAGCATCAAAAAGAGTGAGCTTCACATCTCCAATTTCCGAACCATCCAAATACAATACTCCGGTAAAGGGATTGGGATAGACCTTAAATGTGGTGATGCTCTCTTCAATGCTTGTAACCACCACATCAAGCGGGAGGCTTGTTACGCTACATCCTCCTGAGTCTTCAACCCACACCTCATAGGTCCCGGAGGTCTCAGCAAGCAACACATTGTTGTTGGCATCAGGCACGGGGACACCATTTAGCAACCATTGATAGGATAAAAATTGAGATGGAGCCATCAAAGAATCTCCGGCCTGCACGATTTCAAATTCTTCCGGTGGCGCAGCAACATGAAAGCTAACTGTAGCTGTGTCACTCAGGGCGTTCCATTGGTTTCTGCTCCAAATGAGCATCTCGTAGGTTCCCGGCTCAGTAAAATTGAGCGAAACAGACCCCGGGCCGTAACCTGAAACAGTAACTGCTGGAAGCTGCAAACAATAGTTCAGACCTTCAGTATTGCCGCTATCAAACCAAACCGTTGATTGATTCCCGATACAAACCAGCGTGTCCCAAATAGGCTGTGGTGTGGGTGGTTTCAAAAATTGGTCGTAGAGAAAACGAGCTGACTCCTCTACAATCAAGTCCATGTATTGCTGATCATTCCACGGTTCATGCCCCTCACCTTCCAGCGTAAAAAGCAACTGTTCTACACCGAAATTTTCCAGTCGTTGGTGAACCGGACCGGAACCCATCAACTCCGGAAAAAGCGGAAAGTCGAACGGGTTGTTGGTATCGTAATACACTACATTATCTGAAGTTCCGTGAAAAGAAACCACCGGAAAGTTATTGCTTCCGGCAATCCACGCTGTATCTGCCAGCGCGCCCCAAAGATTGATCACCCCTTTGGGCTTGCCATAAAACAACTGATTAGAGCCCACACAGTTTAAGCAACCTAGATCGGGGTTTGAATAAGTTGCCGGCAAATCCGCAGCCCGCTCGGAATCATCAAGATAGGCCGCGTGGAGAGCCATGATTGCTCCTGCACTGTTTCCTCCCGCAAAAACCATGGATGTATCCACCCCAAATGTGTTTGCGTTGGCTTTCACAAAACGAATGGCCGCTTTCATATCCTGCACGGCGCGGTACACAGCGCGAACACCACTATTGGTTGACAAGGGATTGAAGCACTTTCTGTAGTTGATGGAAAAAACCACAAAGCCTCGCTGGGCCATGCTGTGACAAAAATCAGGCACAGGGTTGGTGCGCTTGTTTCCTGCCAGAAATGACCCACCGTGTGCAAATACAATACAGGGTCTGGCTCCCAGGGCATCACCAACCGGTTCATAAACATCCAAATCGTAGTCGTTGAAGCTCGTGCTGCTCTCCGACAGACAAAGTCCTGATAAAGCAAGCGCCGAATGGTAATCGAGGTCTTCGATGCTGCGCTCACTTTCAAAGGGAGACGTAAGGTATCTGTTCACGCTGCACTGGGCGAACGCATTTATCAAGGGCAACAAAGTCCAGATGGTGACAAGTACTGTTTTCTTCATGGAGAAACCCTAAGATGGTCGTGAGAATGCTTCAAAATAGAATCACGGTGGGTAAGCTGCGGCCTGAATTGATGGGTTGCAAAAAGCTCGGCTTGATCGCTGTAATGCGGACTGAAAATATTGCCTGACTGACCTGTTGGGTTCACGCTCATGGAATTATGAATGTCTCCCAAATCAATCAAAATACGCATTTGCGGACCATGTTTGGCAGGGTATAGACCGCTTTTATTTTGCCGAAAGCCTTGCTGATCAATGCTCTCGTTGGTTCCGCTTATACCAAAAGGCCCCACGTTGAAAATTTTGTCCAGCGGCCATCGCACACCCATCGGATGCGGATGTGTGACGGTGTGTACCTCGCCCCATACGTCCAAATTGCCGTCGGGATATTGTTGTTCCAGTTGTTCTTTCGCCGCTGTGAATGCCCAGGCAGCCATGTCTTGCAGATTTTGCCGCTCGTTGGTTACGGCTTCAACAAACCAAGGGCTTTCATCCAAATAATACAACTTGTAGATGGTGCGCTTCATAAGGTGAGTGGAAAGAAAGGTTTCGAAGTGTTCCTGACCGAGGTAATCCAAAAACGTCTTTTCCAACAGGTGATAGATGACCGGATAGTACAAAACCGGCTCCGGTGAGGTCGTTGCATGACTTCCATTCCAAAAGGACAGAGGCGCAAAAAAGTCTTTCACTTCCTGATCGGCATCTGATTCAAGCAAGAGCGAGTACAGGTGTTTGGCCAGTCTTTCGTCCTCCGCGGAAACATGGTCTGAAACCATAGACATCATGTCTTCCTTGCTCCATATTCTGTCTGACTCCAACCACTGACGGATGGCCACCATGCGATTAGGTGCCGTATAGTAGCCCGGATGAATGACCCCCGCGGCCGTAGTATCATGCTGACTATTTGCCGAATAAACCACACCCGACTCTGGGTTTTCTACCTGCGGATTGGCGCTGAAAGGGTAAAAGCCAATCGGATCATCCTTTCCTGACGCTCCGTCAAGAATGCGCTTCGAGTTGACATGGGCCGGTCGCTCAATCAGAAGAGCTGCCGACCAAAGAGCGATGTTGTTATCGGTGTCCGCATAAGCAATGTTTAAACCGGGAGCGTGGATTTTGCAAACAGCATCGCGGGCTTCATCCATTTTGGACGCGTGGTTGAGTTTGAAGAAGGCTTCCGGAAGGAGGTTTGGTTTCTTGGTGTAGGTCCAATAGAGAGAAACGGCTTGCTCACCTGCCGGGCTGAAAAAAGACTGAACCAGCGGGCCGTGCGGCGTTTCGGTTACTTCAAAATGCACCGTATCGCTATTTTTTACGGCAATATCCACTTTGCGGATGTTCACAGGAACCCAAAGAGAATCTTTGCTTCGCACAAGTGATGGGTCATCAGGATGAAAAGTCTCGAAATAAAAGTCGGTATCGTCGTTCTCAAACATGGTGAGACCCCAGGCAATGTGCTGGTTGTGTCCCACCAACGGGAATGGAATTCCCGCAAGGAAGTTACCGTAAAGACATGCTCCGGGATATTCCAAATGCGCCTCGTACCATGTTGAAGGCTGCGAATACTGAATGTGCGTATCATTGGCGAGTATAGGTTTACCCGATGCTGTTTTGATACCGGATACCGCCCAGTTGTTGCTCCCTATGAACAAGGGCATCGCCAAATTATCCAGCTTTTCTCGCAGAGATGCAGATAGTACGGGCATATCTACATCTTCCCTTCCTGAGAGAGCCAGCGGCATTCCGTCCTCGTGATGCAAAGCGAGATCTTGCAGATAATCACTTCCCAAAATGGAGGCTATGTATTCTACCACGGGCTCAGTACGTAATCCGAGCGCAAAGCTAAATGCCATGTAGCCGGCAATCTGGTACATATCCTGCACGTCAAAGGGCTCTTTCGGAAGTCCGGCGAGTGTGTATTCAATGGGTGTAAATCCCGTTTCCACAAAGTGATTCACTCCTCGCAAATAAGCCGTAACGATTTCTTTCAATTCATCGGGAGCTGAATCAAAGTTGCTCGCTGATTCTGCCGCATAAATAGGTGTGCCAAGGGTGTGAAAGAGCTTATCTACCTCCACCACATCTTCACCAAAAAATTCCGACAATCTTCCTCCTCCTACCCTGCGCAGCAGATCCATTTGAAAGAGTCTGTCTTGTGCATGAACAAAGCCCAGCACAAGGTATGCGTCAGCGGCATTCTCTGCGTAGATATGAGGAATGCCATAAGAGTCGAAATGCACATCGGCACTGGCAGTCATGGCAGGTATGCGCATAGAGCCACTCAATTCTGGTCGTAATCCACCTAAATAAAGCCATACCGAAACGACTGTGGTGGTGGCGATAAGAATGAGTAGTGCCAAAAACAACTTGAAAATCCGCACGACAGGATGGTTTTAGAATGGTCGGCTAAAAATAGAAAGAAAGCCCAAACCGCCTGCCACCCCAAGCTAAACTATATCAAGCCTGATGCGGAATACCCAATATGTAATATGAAACTACGAGGATAGCCAAAAGCGCCACAAACAACACCCACGCCCACTGATCTTTTACTTTTTCCATCGAAGCTTTGGCTTTGATTACAATGAATAAAACGACAGGTAATAGATTTTCTTGTGCATGGCATTTATGCCTAATTTCGCAGCCATGTCGCTATCACGTTGGGTGTTTAACAAGGCAGGCTGGAAGTACGAAGGCGGACTTCCTCCCGGGGTGCGTAAGTGCGTGCTCGTTGCTGCGCCGCATACCAGTAACTGGGATTTTGTTGTAGCCCGCCTGGTATTCAATTTTCTCGGGGTGAATGTGCGCATGCTCATTAAAAAGGAGGCTTTTTTCTGGCCTTTTGGGTACTTCTTGAAAAAGATGGGAGGACTGCCTATTGACAGATCCAAAAACAACCGGGCAGTGGATCAGATTGTAGAGCTTTTCGACAAGCACGATGACCTTATCATACTTTTCACCCCTGAGGGTACCCGCAGATATTCACCTAAATGGAAGCGTGGTTTTTACTTCGCGGCTCAGGAGGCGAATGTGCCGATAATACTGGGCTACGTTGACTACGGCACTAAAACAGGTGGTATTGTACAAGAAGCTTTCAAAACCACCGGTGATGTGGACGCCGACATTGAGCGCATCAAAGAATTCTACAAAGCCTACCAAGGTTACAACCCCGAATGGGGGGTTAAGTAGCCTTGTTGAAATAAAAAGGTGTTGCCGAGGAAACTTTTTGGCATGAACTTCGTTCAGGTAGTGCGAACTTAAACCAAAAACAATAGTATCATGAAAAAGCTCATTTTACCGGCAATTCTGCTCGTTGCAGCCGCAAGTTTCTCATCATGTAAACGTTGTGGGTCTTGCTCACTGGATAACATTGAGTACTGCCGCGGTGGTGCAATCGCCAATACCATTTATGACGCTGCCAAAGCCGATTGTCAGGCAGCAGGAGGGGTTTGGCAATAAGCCCTTTGAATTTTCTCTGAAAGCCACCCTCGGGTGGCTTTTTTTATGCCTTCTGCACTCGTTTACAAAGAGTAAAACGCACCATAACTGCTACGCCTTATCGTTCTATAAACAGAAACTATCGTTACACACACGCATCGGTTTGAGTTGCTATTTTTGCAGCCATTCAATAATACACATCCATGAGCGATACAACAGAACACGTGAAATGCCTGATTATTGGTTCAGGCCCTGCAGGATATACAGCAGCCATCTACGCTGCGCGTGCAGAAATGAAACCCGTTATGTACCAGGGCTTACAACCGGGTGGCCAACTCACCATAACCACCGACGTGGAGAACTACCCCGGCTACCCCGAAGGAGTTCAAGGTCCACAGATGATGATTGACTTTCAGAAGCAAGCCGAGCGCTTCGGAACCGATGTACGCTGGGGAATGGTAACCGAGGTAGATTTTACCGGGCCTGTACACAAAGTAACCGTTGACGGAGAGAAAGAAGTTACCGCTGACTCAATCATCATTGCTACCGGAGCGAGCGCCAAGTGGCTCGGGCTTGAAAGCGAGGAGCGTCTTAATGGCCACGGCGTAAGCGCATGTGCTGTTTGCGATGGATTCTTCTTTAAAGGTCAGGAAGTAGCTATTGTGGGTGCCGGTGATACGGCTGCTGAAGAAGCCACTTACCTCTCAAAGCTATGTACCAAGGTACATATGTTGGTACGTCGCGATGAAATGCGCGCCTCTGCCATTATGCAGCAACGCGTAAAAGACGCTGCCAATATTGAAATCCACTGGAATACCGAAACAGTTGAAATCCTGGGCGACAAAGCCGTAGAAGGCGTGCGTATCAAAAACACCGAAAGTGGTGAAGAAAGCACCCTCAACATCACCGGTTTTTTCGTGGCCATTGGTCACAAGCCGAACACCGATGTTTTTAAAGGATGGCTGGATATGGACGACGTAGGATACCTCAAGGTAAAACCCGGCAGCTCGAAAACCAATATCGAAGGTGTTTTTGCCAGCGGTGACGCAGCGGATAAAATCTACCGTCAGGCCGTTACCGCCGCAGGTACCGGTTGCATGGCTGCGCTGGATGCTGAGCGCTACCTTAGCGAAAAAGGCTTACACTGATAATCAACGCGTAAATTCATAACCCGGAAGCATCCTTCCGGGTTTTTTTATGCCCTGCTCGCGCTTGTCGTCGTGTAATATTCGTTAATTCGCATAGTCAGATAACACTATGAACTACTTCCGATTTGCTGTTCGCCCTCTACCAGCTTGTATCTTATGTCTTGCAATGCTGAACACGGCGTGCGACCCACATGTGGTGGATGAGTATACCATGGATAAGCAACTCAAAGAGATTGCACAATCCACACGCGAGAGTCAGCAGGAATTAATTGTAAAACACTTGTGCTCAGAAGGGTTTGTGCTTTCGGCAGAATATGAATTGTCGTTTGAGCATCATTTTGACCGCAAAACAGACCACAGCCTACTGCTGAGTATAGAAATGCCTGTGTTAGATGTGCCTGCAAACCCGGATCTCCAACTGGTGGTAGAAATCAAAAGGGGCGAAGAAAACCTGTTTTGGGAGAGCACACCACTTTCAGCTAAAACCAGCGGGTCACAAATCTTCCGAATCCCTGAATCTTACCTACGGGGAAGTAGCCTAAAGGTATACGCATGGAACCCGAAAAGCGCCAAATTCACTATGGGTGCCTGCAAGGTCAAGCTTTCAAAGCTATTCCCTCCTTCCTGGATTCCCGTGTTTGAAACTGCAAGAATATCTGGATCTATGAGCATACACTCCATCAATGATATATGCCACGTTGGCCATTACACCATTGGCGGCGGCTTGGTCTTACTTGACGGTGAAAAAAAGGCTCTTACCCGCCCACTTTCAGTGATGCATTATAGCACCCTCTCAAAGAATGAAAAACAGGTGTTTGACGTCAGCAACTGGCGAGCTGAAGAAAGTTCTAAACCAGGAGAATTGCTGTTTACGGCATCATCCCCTCTTGCAAGTTATTCGCTGCGCATTCGCGAAGTAGCCAATCAATCGGAAATGCTCATCAGCTTGAGCGCCAGTTTTACAACGAATCAAAATGTGCACAGACTCGCACTTTGTGCACCGATGCGCGAAGAAGGAATAAGTGCAACACTTCCAACCGGGAAAACCATTCAACCTAAGGAAAATCAAAACTACTATCTCGGAAAAGGTCATTTGATCTGCGGGTCGGGAATGCGCACGGCACGCTGGCAGCCTGAAAACTATATTTCTTCGGTGCAATGGTCATCCAAAAGTCGCTTGGCAGTGTTTAATCTTGATTATGAGGAAGACCATCCTCTGATTCACTTTCCGGAGGCGGACACCACCGATTATTTTGTGAACATATCCGCAACTCATTACCGCAAAAATGCCGAAGTGGATGGTGAAATTCGTCTTCGACTCGGAAGCGATGCAAACCTATTCCCGCAGATTCTACCTTACCCACATGGCACAGAAGCAGCCGTGCTTTTTACCGAGCACGCTGACTGGACCAACGTACAGAGCCACAGAGCAGTTTGTTTGGGCAGTGAAGAAATTACCCAACTGGAAGATGCCACCGGAGGATTTGCATACTACGACATTCCGGTCACAAAAAGCGTGTTTTATTCCAACCCCGACAGCGCTAACAATCTTCGGGCCAGCGATAGCATTTTCAGTGATTTACACGCCACCATTACTACCCATGCGGAGTTTGAAGACCTATTGATCCAATTGCACAATACCGGTTTCGAAATTTGCCTCCACACACCCGATCAATACACTACCACGAGAGCCATTATGGAGGAGTCGCTCGAATACATGCAAGAGCGCTTCGCATCCCCCACCTGGATTGACCATGGATACAACAACGCCCCCCACAACAATCGCGAAAATGCAGTATGCGATGGAATGATGCCCGGAAAAGAACACAACTACACAGATCTTTGGAAAGATTACGGCGTCAGATATTTCTGGAATCCATACTACGAAGATGTGA
>SKUL01000363.1 GCA_007129985.1 Flavobacteriales bacterium | reverse complement strand
GGATTCCTGTCGTTTATTGTGTGGGGTCACCACATGTTTGTAACAGGAATGAGCCCCTTCCTTGGTTCAGTGTTCGTATTTACAACCCTGCTTATCGCGATTCCTTCAGCGGTAAAAGCGTTTAACTACATCACCACCCTCTGGAAAGGAAGCATCGTGTACACGCCGGCAATGCTGTTCTCTGTGGGTCTGGTATCAACGTTTGTAGCAGGAGGTCTTACCGGTATTATTCTGGCTGACTCTGCCCTCGACATCGTTGTACACGACACCTACTTCGTGGTGGCTCACTTCCACATCGTAATGGGACTGTCAGCAGTGCTGGGTATGTTTGCCGGGGTATATCACTGGTTCCCCAAGTTGTTTGGACGGATGCTCAATATGCGTCTGGGTTACCTTCACTTCTGGTTGACCATCATCTGTGGATACGGAGTGTTCTTCCCAATGCACTTCACGGGTCTGGCAGGAGCTCCTCGTCGTTACTACGATTACTCCATGTACCCGATGTTCGATGCTTTTGTGGACCTGAACGTACTCATCAGCATTTTTGCCATCGTAGGAGCTGTTGCACAGGGCATTTTCCTTCTGAATTTCTTCTACAGCATTTTCCGCGGTCCGGTATCTCCGCAAAACCCGTGGCGTTCCAATACGCTTGAGTGGACAACTCCCGTGAAGCACATTCACGGTAACTGGCCCGGAGAGCTTCCCGTGGTACACCGTTGGCCTTACGACTACTCTCGCCCTGATAAGAAAGAAGACTTTGTGCCTCAAACCACCCCCATCGAGGAAGGCGAAGAAGCACATTAAAAGATTGCTTAACGCAATGTAAAAGCCCGGAGAAATCCGGGCTTTTTTTGTGACTCAGAAGTAGTAAACCTGAAGTTCAAAGCAAGTTTCCAAACCGGAACAGCAAAAAAAAACGGGAGCACATGTTGCTCCCGTTTTCAATGTACAATCTGATTGTTTCTTAGCTGTTCAACATCACCGGCATCACCAACATCAGCACGTCGGTGTTTTCATCGGTTCCCTGAGGGATGATGATACCTGCGCGGTTGGGTGCGCTCAGTTCCAGACTCACTTCGTCGGCCTCGATGTTGTTGAGCATGTCGAGCAGAAACTTTGAGTTAAACCCAATCTCCATATCGTCGCCCTCGTAGCTGCAGGTCAGACGCTCTGTTGCTTCGTTTTCGTAGTCGCGGTCTTCGGCTGAGATGTTCAGCTCACTGCCCGAAATTCGGAACCTCACCTGATGTGTGGTTTTGTTTGAGAAAATAGCCACACGGCGCACAGAATTCAGGAAAGAGGAGCGGTCAATGGTCATCACGTTGGGGTTCTCCTTGGGGATTACCGCCTCGTAATTGGGGTATTTTCCGTCAATCAATCGCGAAATGAGGGTAACGTTGTCAAAGGTAAATCCGGCGTTGGTCTGGTTGAAGGAAATCTTCACTTCCGCGTCGGTGCTGGCCAGAATATTCTTCAGCAGGTTGAGCGGCTTTTTGGGCATAATGAAAGAAGCCTCACTGCCTGCTTTGGCATCGGTACGGGTGTATCGCACCAGCTTGTGGGCATCGGTTGCCACAAAGCGCACGTGGTCTTTCGATAGCTCAAAGAACATCCCCGACATTACCGGTCTCAAATCGTCGTTACCGGCTGCAAAAAGCGTGGTGTGAATGGCGTCGGCAAGAACATCAGCGTTGAGGTTTACCTCAGTAGGGTCCTCGATTGAGGGGTTTTTCGGAAACTCATGTCCGTTTTGCCCTGTGAGGCGGTACTTTCCAAAATCCGATGAAATATCTATCGCAAAGGTTTTTGCATCTACGCTGAACGACAGCGGCTGCTCCGGAAAGGTTTTCAGCGCATCGAGTAGCTTCTTGGCCGGAATGGCAATCAAGCCTTCATCACGCGCCTCTACTTCCATGTTCACCGTCATGGTGGTTTCCAGGTCGGAGGCGGTTATGGTAAGTTTGTTGTCCGACGTTTCGAACAGGAAGTTATCCAGAATGGGAAGTGTGTTCGAGGTGTTCAGCACACCGCTGAGCAGTTGCAGATGCTTGAGCAAAGCGGTACTTGATACGATGAATTTCATGTCTTTGGTTTAGCGTTGTTGTTCATCTCTCTTGGTCGGTTTTGCAGACAGCTAAGCACGGCATGCCACCGCCCGAGGGGTTACAAATATAGGGCTTTAGCCCCGCCGCCCAAGGATGATTTATCCACAGCAGCAGGCAAGCTGTTTAAAACTCTAAATCGCCTGTAAATGTGTACTTGGGAGTGAGAATTCCATCCCAAACATAACGCTGCGCCCTGAACAGATACTCGCCCTCCATGGTGCCGTACAAAATCTCACGGTCAAAGGGTGCCAGCGTCTCACCATCGTCCAGCATCTGCCCTTCAGGTGGTGGTCGTAAAAAGAACTTCACGTGCTTATACTTCTCCGGGTTTTTGGCCTCCACGCGTATCTCCAAATGCGGATTCAGCGCCAGCACAGAGTCTATCTGGTATTCCTCAAAGGCAAGATCCCAGGTTTCGCACGAAACACGCTTGTATTGCAACAGGTAATCCTGCAGCGCCAGGGTATCAAAGGCCGGAACAGGCGTGTTGTCGGGCAGACTGTACATTTTGAGTTTGGCAGGATCGCTCATATCCACGGCATACGACCATTCGGGGTGTACATGATTCCATACCTCCACCCGCTGCATATCCATTTTAGGGTAGCGCAGGATGGTGCGGTCACGCCAGTCTTTTTCGTCCACAAAAAACCGCGATGTGAGATAGCCGTAAAAGCCTTTCATGGTCATGACGTACGGAATTTCCATGCGGCCTTTTTTGGGCAGCTCCAGCAGCATATAGGTGCCCTGTTGGTCGGGGGTC
>SKUL01000252.1 GCA_007129985.1 Flavobacteriales bacterium | reverse complement strand
GCGGTTTCTGACCGGCAATGACCTCGGCAACAAAAATGCCTTCCTCCTCTGCTTTGTGGGCCAACATCGCCCCGCGAACCACGTCGCCAATAGCAAATACGTTCTTCACATTGGTGCGGAGGTGGTTGTCTACCTCTATTCGGCCACGGTCATCCATGTTGAGGCCGATATTCTCGCCTCCCAAACCGGCGGTGTAGGGTTTACGTCCTACCGAAACAAGGCAATAATCACCTTTAAATTCAACCGACTCTCCTTTGGAATTGTCGGCCTTCACAGTAACCGTTTTTCCGCGAACGCTCACGTTTTTCACTTGATGCTTGAAGTTGAACTTCACGCCTTCTTTCTTCAGCACTTTCATCAACTCTTTGCCCAGGTCGCGATCCATGGTAGGAATGAGACTGTCGGTATATTCAACCACTGTTACTTCGGAGCCAAGGCGAGCGTACACACTTCCGAGCTCCAACCCAATTACGCCGCCACCAATCACAATCAGGTGTTTGGGAACTTCCTTCAGCTCAAGGGCCTCGGTGCTGGTGATGATGCGCTTTTTATCGGGCTCCATTCCGGGAAAATAATTGGGCTTGGAGCCGGTAGCGATGATGGTATGTTTCGTTTTTATTTCCTGCGCTTTGCCTTTAGAAGGGCTGATGGAAATGGTTTCGGCATCCTTGAAAGAGCCCACTCCATTGAACACGGTAATCTTGTTCTTCTTCATCAGGTAATCAATCCCCGATACGTTTTGAGCAACCACATCAGCCTTGCGCTTTATCATTTGCTCGATATTCACCTTGGGCGCGCTCACATCAATACCGTGTGTTTTGAAGTTGTGCACCGCATTGAAGAAGTGCTCGGAGGAATCCAACAGTGCTTTAGATGGGATACAGCCCACGTTGAGGCAGGTTCCACCAAGTGTGTTGTACTTTTCAATAATGGCTGTTTTCATACCCAATTGGGCGCAGCGAATGGCGGCCACGTAGCCCCCGGGGCCCGAACCAATAACGATGACATCAAATTGCTCCATGATAAACGTTTTTATATGCGGCTGCGAAGTTACTAAATGTATCGGCTACCCAACCTCGAACCTACTACCGCCAAAACAAGCAGGATGGGTAAAAGCCATGCAGCAAACCGATAAATGACATCGCCGTGACTCACGTACCAGGTTTCCATTTGCATGGGAGCAAATTCAACACGCAGAACGTCTTTGATGTTCCATGGGAGTTGTTGTTCTACCTCACCTTTGGCATTGATGTATGCCGAAATGCCATTGTTGGCTGCCCTGATAAGCGGTCGGCGGGTTTCAAGAGCGCGCAGTTTGGCCATGGAAAAAAGCTGTTTGTACCCGGGTGTATCACCCCACCATGCGTCATTGGTTACCACAACCAGGGCTTCGGCTCCGTTTTTCACAAGACTGCGATTGAGCCATCCAAAGGCAGAATCGTAACAAATCAATACTCCTGCCGGGGTTCCGTTGGACAGGCGAATTGTTTGGGGAGGCTCATTTCCCAACGAACCCGCATACCCGCCTAAATCGAGGGCAAGCTGGTTCATCCACGGAAAAACATCGGCGAGCGGCACCTGTTCAACACCGGCTACCAGCATGGTTTTATGTCGGAGGGTGGTATGAAGTGAATCCATCACCACCACCGAATTGTAATGCAGCACCTTCTCCCCTGCCAAACCCGGAACGGGCAAGGCATAAGCAGGAGATTCTTCGCCCTTTGCAAAAAACCTGCTCGTAAACGCACCGGATATAAGCGTTCCCGAGCCTTGTTCCTTTAACCAACTACGCGCTTCTTGCAGGAGTTCTGCGTTTTCGGTATCGTGATGCCAAATGCCCGAAAACCGCAGTGCATCCTCGTTTCCGTGAATTCCACCCGGGTCGAAAATGGCCGTTTCAGGCAAAACCACAAGGTCACTCATACCTATTCGGGAAGCATCACCGAGCATCTTTTGTAATGAAGTAAGTTGCTCATCGATATCAAATTTCTCGTCCTCCAAATTGAGGCATGGCTGCACGATGCTAGCGCTCATCCAAGGCTTGGGAATCTGGTAATTGCGGGAAACAAACTGGCTTCCAGCCATGGGCAGAACAATCAATACAAGAGGGACTAAGGTCACCCGCCATTGTTTGGTTCCGGTTGAAGATTGCAAAGCCTGAACAAGAAAGAAGAAGGCGAAATTCACCAGCCAAATCCAGAGCGTACCACCGGCTACACCCGTCCACGCGTACCACTGCACCCATTGCGTGTCATCGGCCATTGCGTTTCCCAATACCAGCCAGGGAAAAGCGAGGCTACCATGATGTTGCAACCACTCCATCGCGAGCCACGAAACGGGCCACAACACCCAGCCCACTTTTGTGCTCCTTCGCTGAAGCACAAACCAGCTCAAGGCTGTGCAAATGGTCATCAAAAAGGTATTGACCATAACCGGCGTTAGAAATGATATAAGCTTTGTACTCCAGCTTTGTTCGATGCCGGCCAAAAAGAAAAGTGTGCCCACATTCCAAATCACCCAGGTGATGATGGATTTGGAAACACCCTCGCGCAGGGTCAATTGTCCGTTTTTAACCCAAAGCGCAATCTGTATCAGCGGAACCAGGGCCACGCATGCCAACGGCCAGATTCCTCCCGTACCCGGCCACGAAAGAACCAACAATACGCCCGAAAGAGCTGCAAAAAGTGTTGCGTTCCGTGGAGAAAATAGCTGCATGGGTTTTGCAAAGATAGCCGCGCTTTGCAGAGACACATGAAATATGATATGGCAACGAACCTTGGCATAGCTACATGTGTTAACTTTCGACCGAAATGAACGCAGAGGAAACCAACACTACCCAAAGCCCAGAAGCACTCGGGTTGCGCGCTC
>SKUL01000207.1 GCA_007129985.1 Flavobacteriales bacterium | reverse complement strand
TAATGCGCACAGAGAGGATGGTCTTTCCAGCGGATATCTTGTCCGCCATAGATTTTTTGCAAGGATGAGAAACTGCCGCAATACACCTGCAGGCCCTCTGTGAGCTGCGCACAATCGAGGACAAATCCCAACACACGCTCTGAAACGGGGTAGCGTTCAAAAAGCTCCGGTTCGAGCAGCAGTACGCGGTTGGCTTCCAAATCTGCATGCCAATCCGGGTCAAGATGATAGCTGTGATACACAAGCAGAGGCAAATCGGGGTTGAGTTTGGGTGCAGGTGTTTCGCGCAGTTCAGTTCGTAGGGTAAGGGCTTGCACATCGCTTAGCACAGGTGGAATGGCCATCTGCTCAAAATCTTCGTAGGGGATGTCGAGAAAAGTTCGGCGTTGGGTGGAGCCCGTGTAGCGATTGATGTTTTCCTGATTGGCCACGTATTTCTTGCCGCTGTTGGAGCCTGCCACCCATTGCCAGCTCAGTGCATTGCTGGCCCAATCGCCGTCGAGCAGGTGGTAATACATCCATTGTGCAGGATTGTGCCAGTGGCAGCGCGCCACATTGCAGGCCACGGCTGCTACATACATCCGCAGGTGATTGTGCATGTAGCCCGTTTCGTAGAGTACTTCCACGGCTTCGTCAATGGCCTCAATGCCGGTTTGGGCGTGTAGAAGAGCTACGGGCATTCCCGAAAAACGCGCATCTGGTTGAGGACGTTTTAAATCGCGGTTGATGGCGTCGCCCTTGCTCCGCCACACTTCCTGCCAATAGTCGCGCCATGCGAGTTCCTGCACAAACTTTTCACATTGCCTGAGGTCGTGACCCTGTTCTTTGATGTATTGCAGCACTTTTTTGGTGGACAGCACCCCACGGGAAATGTAAGGTGACAAATAGCTCACCTCACCGTTTACAAAGTTTCTCGTTCGTCCGTAGGCAAGGGGTTGAAGGTCGTTGAGGCGTTGCGCAATCGCCTCGCGACTTGCCACGAAATGAGGGCGGGGGAGTTGTGTTGTTGTGTTCAACAGATAGGATTTGGCCTTGTAACAGCCGGGTTGGGGTGTTGGTTCTAATTGGGTGGGTCAGAAAATCTGTTGGAGTTATCCTGATCTCTGGTTCTAAAATAGATTGACACTTTTTCAGTACAAAACCAAGTGGGAATAATGAAGAACAATCCCCAAGCCCACTGCTATGTCATTTCGACCGGAAGGCCGAGGAACGAGGAATGGAGCGGAGAAATCTCATTCCAATCCCAAATCCAAAAGAGACTTCTCCACTTCGTCCTCATTTCCTCCATTTCATTTCGGAAATTTCCGACTGCGGTCGAAGTGACAAAAATTAAGAATCAGTTATGAGCCTTTGAATTACCGGCATAGGTTTACGAAACACAATTCCACGCAGTAGATCCTTTCGCGGACTAACATCCAGTCCTTTCTCACCCAACCCCAACAGCACCCAACTTTTTCGCGTCACTTGCAGTTTGAGGACTGCCCTGCGCAAACTTCTCCCTCGGGTAAAAGAAAAACAGCAACACCGGCAATAGGAGCAAATCAGCGAGTACGGCAAAAAAGAGCATCAGGCTGATAAGCAGGCCAATGTAAAAAGTGCCGAGGAAGTTGGAACCAATCAGCGTGATAAAGCCGCCGCACAAAATAATACTGGTAACCACAATGGCTTTTCCGGTGGAGAGAAAGGTTCGCTTCACGGCGTAAAGCATGCTTTTTCCCTTCATCAACTCCAGCTTCAGTTTGCTCATAAAGTGAATGGTGTCATCCACGGCAATACCAAAAGCAATGGTAAAAATAATGGAGGTGCTCACCTTGAGCGGAATGCCGGCAAAACCCATAATTCCCGCAATCATCACCAAGGGCAACATGTTGGGGATAAGCGTGATAATCACCATTTTCACGGAGCGGAACAACACGCCCATAATCAGCGCTATAACGCCAAAAGCAATGAGCAGTCCGTAAATCATGTTGGTGGACAGCGACTTGTTGTTCAGGTCAATGAGCATTGAGGTTCCGGTTAATCGGTACTGCAAGAGATCAGGGTTGATGTTCTCGGCAAAGAAAGCGGCCAATTGTGCGTCTTTGTTGCTTACAGCAATGTTGCCCTCGTCGGCAATGCGCCCCGCCATGCGCGCTCGGTTAGCATCCTCGTTGAGCAGCGCTTTGAGCATTCCGGCGCGTTGTGCCTGCTCCATGTTTCGCAGCAGTTTGTTGAGTTGTTCCTGGTTGTCGGGCAGGCGGTAATGCTCGGGGTTTCCGTTGTGTCGGCCCTGATTGAGGGTTTTCACCACCTGCAACACCGAAATCTGCGCGCCTACTTCGTAATCGTCTTGAAGGTATTGGCTGAGTTTGTCCATTTCGCGCAGTACCTCAAGATCCCACACATCCCGGTCTCCCTGCACATAGAGCGACATCTCAAATGGACGAACACCACCAAAATGCTCTTCCAAAAAGTAAAAATTCTGCCTCAACGGGTCTGACTCGCGCAGGTCTTCGAGCAGGTAATTGTCTGACACCATCAGCGAGGTGCCCACCAAACTGATAAGCAACACAGCGATACATCCTGCAAAGGTTCGTTTGGGGTGCAGCAATACCTTGGATAGCAGTTTACGCAACTGGCGGTCCCAAAAATTGCGGTTGGTGGGATGGTTCACCGCTTCGGGAATAGAGGAGAGGCTGAGCACCGCCGGAAGCAAGGTAAAAGCCAGTAAAAAGGCCAGCACAATGCCCATCGCGGTGTAGCTACCAAACTCACGAATGGGCTGAATATTGGACGTGAGCAGCGTTAAAAATCCGATGGCCGTAGTTACTGAGGTGAGCAAGGTAGCCAATCCCACTTCCTTGTAAGCCGTTTTGAGGGCCAGCATCTTAGGCT
>SKUL01000023.1 GCA_007129985.1 Flavobacteriales bacterium | reverse complement strand
GCGTTAGCGGCACAGCCCTGAAACAGGAAGTAATTTCGGCGATTCGGGCATCAGGTTCTAGCTGCCCATTTTGATTACCAAGTAGATATACGAGCCTATAACCCTCAATGCCTGTTTCCTCCAGAATACGTTGAAGGTATTGATGTTGCAACTCCCCGCCGATGTCCACAAAACGTGGCGAAACAGCAAACATGCAAGTTCCTTTTTTCGGGTTGACTAAGATTTTCGCACCACCGCCCGACCATTTTTGTTTGAGGCCGGCAAGCATCAGGCGTGTGCGGATAAGTCCGAAAGATTGGCTGATATAGGTGTTGTGCGCGCCTTTACCTACCTCACGCAGGAGCGCATCCTGGGCCACTTTTAGCAGGTTGAATGCGCCACAGTTAAAAACACCAGGGTCATCAAAAGAGGCCAGAAAGCGCTCAGAAACCGGTGGCTTTCGAATCTGTATCACAAACTATCGAAATCACGAATATAATAGGCCGAAACTTCCTCAAGCGCAGGATTATTGAACCCGAGAAAATCTACGCCGTGCGCAGCTGCAGCCTCGTAATCGTTGATGGAGTCACCGATTAACGCCGTGGTTCGTGGCTCGTAAGCATGTTGCTCCATCAAGTGGCCAACCCACTCTTTTTTGGGTGTGGGCGACCCGTGAATAGACTTGAAGAAATGACTGAGCTGTAAAATGCCGCAAAGTTCTCTCAACTCCTGCTGGTCCGAACCGGATACCACATGCATGCTGAAGTCCTTGTGCTTTCGATCCAAAAAGCGGTGAGTAGGCGGAATCAGCAAATCGGGATTGCCAAGTTCTTCGAGCATGATGCGCGAAAATGCTGCGGCCAGCTCAGCGAGGCGATCGTCCGTCAGTTCCTCACCGCGAATTTCCTCAAAAAAGTAGCGGAACTTCACGTAGCGCGACAGACCTCCGTTTTTCCTGTGATAATCCAAAAGGGCTTCTACCTGGTCTTCCGGAAAATCTTCCAGAACCCGCACAAATCCGCGGTCGCGAATGGGCATGGAATTGAGAATCACCCCGTCAAAATCCCACAACAGTGTTTGGTAGCGATGGATGTTAAACTGCTCGCTCATTGATCTCTCCGTTTGATTTCAGCAATTACACGCTCCACATCTTCCGGGGTATCCACCGCGATGGAGTCTTGCGAAAGCTCAATCATCCGAACCTCGTATCCCATCTCCAGAAAGCGCAGAATTTCTATATCCTCCAGGCTTTCGAGGGGTGTTTTTTGGCTTCGTGAGGCGAAATCCATTAAGGCCATTTTGGGAAAGGCATAGACGCAAATCTGCCTCCACGCCTTGTGAAATTCGTTCTGCTTATGCCCGGGAATGGGGCTTCGCGACATGTAGAGCAGTCGGCCATCGGGTCGCAATACCACCTTCGGAACTGAGGTGCTTCGGTATGAGTGCTCGTCCGAAATCGGTGCAAAGCCATTGATTACTTCACCCGGGTGGTTGCGGGCAGCCTCCACGGTTTGGGTGATGTCCTCCGGATTGAAAAGCGGCTCATCGCCCTGCACATTCACGTAGAACTTTGCGTCTATTTCGCTCGCCACAGCTGCCACGCGGTCGGTGCCGGTAAGGCAATTCTCAGGCGTCATCAACACGCGCATTCCGCGCTCCGTGCAATGGTGAAAAATTTTGGGGTGGTCCGTAGCCACTACTACTTGCTCTTCGGGCAGTGCTTTGAGGCATTGGCGATAGGTTCGTTCAATCATGGATTGCCCGCAAAGGTCCACGAGCGGCTTTTCGGGCAGCCGGGTGCTTTTGAGGCGAGCCGGTATTACTACGAGAAATTCCATCAAATAAGCAGGCTGTAGAGCGACTGAACTTCCAGCGCGTCGTACTTGGAGGGGGTAACTGATTTCAACTCCACTCCTTGCGAACGATAGTGCGCGAACATCTGGTTGTTTTCGAGGAAGAGCGCTTGTTCCTTCTCACCCATTTTGGTTTCGCTGTAACCGTCGTATCCGGCCACAAAAATCTGCTCTGCCCCGAGGGTGAGAGCGGTTTCTATGGCGATGATGGTGGATGAGTCAGAGGGTACCTTGTCCGACGACAACGAGGGCAACTCGTAGGTGCGGCCCTCAACGATGGCTGGAATGTAGGTTCCCATCTTGCGCGGAAATGGCGGCAAAATACAGTTGCCGCTAAAGGCTCCGAAGCTGGCAAACAAAGCCTCTAATCTGTGTCCCTCGCTTCCCACCAGCGCGAAATATTGGGTAGCGTCAAGATCGAGGTACTCACCCGCGTTACGGGAGCTGGAATGAATCACACAGGTTCCGGGATTCCGCTCTACCCATGCCTTGATAGCCGAAGCATGCGCTCTGGCGCTGGGGCCTCCGCCAACAATCACCGCACGTTTAAACCCAGATTCCGGCGCAAACACGGGAAGTCTTTGGTTATCCTCAATGCCCTCCTTTTGATTCTGCAGCGCCCTGATAATGCTGTTGAAGGAATAGTAGCGCTTGCTCACCCACTCCATCACGTCTTTTTGAGGCAAGGAATTGGCCCCCGAAACCATGTATGGCAGATTGGTGCCCCAGCCGTGCTGGGCCTGGAGAGCTTCAAAGGCATCTACCACGCCGCTAAGCTTGTTAAAGTTCACTTCCAACCCGTTGCGCGCGTTGAGGGCAGTGAGCAAAAGCTCTGTTTTGAGATTTCCAGCACCGCGGCCCATCCCGGTTACGGTGGCATCTACGATAGACGCGCCGTGAGCAATGGCAGTGAGCGTGTTAACCAGTGCCAGCTCAAGGTTGTTATGTCCATGAAAACCAATGGGAACGGTAACCTGTGCCTTTACAAGCTCCATCAACTCGGCCACATCTTCGGGATACACTCCACCAAACGAATCAACGAGGTAGAAGTAAT
>SKUL01000251.1 GCA_007129985.1 Flavobacteriales bacterium | reverse complement strand
CAACTCCCCTCTGGCCCAAACTTTTGTGAATCTCTTGAACCAAACTTCCGATGCATGTGTGCCTATCGAGGCCGTGGTGCTCAAAATGAAAGAACAGGGCTCACGAACAGGGAGAGTACCCAAGCTGGGCATCATTTCCGGCTTTGGTCACGAAAACGGTACCTTCTTCTTTGTGAAAGAAGGCACCAACTGATAAATTGCTGTATCAGGGTTTCAATAACTCTCTAAGTTCGCTTATCATCATGGCGGTGGCACCCCAAACCACGTGGCCGTCGAGCATAAAGCAGGGTACATTCATGTGCACATTGAATGCCTGGATAAACACTTTTCGCTGCGTGAGATAGTCGTCGCTCAGTATGTCGCTGAGCGGGACTTCAATCACACTTGCTACTTCCCTCGGGTCAGGAACAAAAGAAGGCCTTTCGTGAAGTACCCCCACAAAGGGCGAAACCAAAAACCTGCTTGGCGGAATGTACACCGGCGTCAGTGAACCAAGATTCTCAACGGAATCCGGAGCAATACCCAGCTCTTCATTGGATTCGCGGATGGCTGTATCGAAAGCCGTTTCATCTTTTTCTCGCTGTCCACCCGGAAAAGCAACTTGTCCGCCGTGTACTCCGGGATAATCGGGGCGTAAAATGAGGCTTGTATAGATGGTATCGTGATGCGGATAGAGCGGAATCAGAACGCTTCCGTGCCGCACGTCCTTGGGTTGCTTCATCACATCGCTTACCGAGGGCCGATTGTACGACAGCATTTTGCGGTGGGCCTCTTCGCCCGGCAGCGGCCCCTGGAGCAGGTAGCGCAGTTTCTCGACCTCGGAAATATGCATGCTCCAAAGGTACGGCATTGGAAGGGTAGTGAAAATCAGCTTCAATTGTTGTCTCATTACCACATCGTCAAATCATCAAGTAATCACCCAACTCTCCCATCGCTATCTTTGCAGCAATGGCAATTAAAGTGTTAAACAGCGTTCCGGACTTCCCGCCGGTAGAGGATGCCCAACCCGACGGCCTGCTTGCGCTCGGGGGGCAGCTCAAACCCGATTGGCTGCTCAAAGCGTACCGGCTGGGCATTTTTCCGTGGTTCAACGAGGGTGACCCGGTGCTGTGGTGGTCGCCCAACCCGCGCATGGTGCTTTTTCCCGAAAAGCTCAAAGTCAGCAAGAGCATGAAACAATTACTTGCCAAAAATGCCTTTCGCGTTTCGATGAATCAGGGTTTCTCCGAAGTTATTGCTGCTTGTGCGGAAGTTCCCAGGCAAGGACAGCCAGGAACGTGGATTACCCGTGATATGCGTCAGGCATACATTCGTTTGCACCAACTTGGGCATGCGCACTCAGTAGAGGTGTGGAATGCGCAAAACGAACTTGTGGGCGGCTTATATGGCGTGGCTATTGGAAAAGTGTTTTTTGGCGAGTCGATGTTTGCACGGCAGAGCAACGCCAGTAAGTTTGGGTTTATTCGATTGGTGCAATGGTTGCACAAGCATGGTTTTGAGTTGATAGACTGCCAGATGGAAACCTCGCACCTCGCTTCACTCGGCGCAGAAAGCATAGCACGCGAGCACTTTGCCGCACTCCTTCAGCGCCTAACAGCTCACCCTTCGCTACCTGCCAAAAGCTGGAAGCTGGACTAAGACCCTTCGTATTTTAGGCGATACACCTTGTCGCCGTGGTCGTCGGAAATAAGCATGGAGCCGTCGTCCATCACCATCACATCTACCGGCCGACCCCAGGCAGCGGCTCCTTGCAGCCATCCCTCCACAAAGGTGGTGTAGGAAGCAGGTTGTCCGTTTTTCATTTCGATGCGGGTAATTCTATAGCCGATGGGTGTGGTACGATTCCACGAACCGTGCTCAGCAATGAAAATATCGTGGCGAAGCGAGTCGGGAAACTGATTGCCGGTGTAGAACTTCAGGCCAAGTGATGCCACATGCGGACCCAAAACCTGTGCAGGCGGGGTATAGTCGTCGCAATTGTATTCTTTAAAGCCGGGGTCAACCACATCGCCCTGATGACAATACGGAAAGCCAAAGTGCATTCCCATTTCCGGAGCGTGGTTGAGTTCGTCGCCCGGCATATTGTCGCCCATCATATCGCGGCCGTTGTCGGTAAACCACATTTCGCCGGTTTCGGGGTGCCAGGTAAAACCCACCGAGTTGCGCACGCCGTGGGCATATACTTCGAGGTCGCTTCCGTCCAGATTCATTCTGCTGATGGTGGCAAAAATGGGCTCTTCTCTCAGACAAATATTGCAAGGCGCGCCAACCGTAAAGTAAAGTTTCTCATCAGGACCGATGGCGAGGTATTTCCAACCGTGGTGCCGTTCTGAGGGCAAACCTGCGTACACCACCTCATAGGGCGCGTTGGGCTTGAGGTTGTTTTCTATGTCCCTGAAAACGACAATCTCGGTAAGTGTTGCCACGTACAAATCGCCCTTGTGAAAGGCAATACCGTTGGGCATATCGAGGTCTTCGGCAAAAATGATGTGCTCGTCGGCCTTGTAATCGCCGTTTCGGTCAACAAGCGCGTGTAAAACACCTTTTCGACGTGTGCTTACAAACACCAACCGGTCGTGGGCGCGTGCCAGCGAGCGGGCGTTTTTTACGTCATCGGCATAGAGTTCAATGCTGAAGCCAGGGGGTACAGAAAGTTTATCGAGGTCTGCGCGACTGGGCAGGGCAGGAGGGTAGCACACGCCTCCCGAAAAGAGCGTGCCCACCAACAACATGGCAAGTAGGGTAGAAAATTTCATCACAAATAAGCTGAAGTGTAAAGGTAGCACTATGACAGAGAACCTGGGTTCGTTGTTCGTGGGGGTGCAATGGCTGATTGGCCAATCGTCTAATCGGCTCATTATTTTACCTTCTCAACGCGGACGGGTCCCT
>SKUL01000025.1 GCA_007129985.1 Flavobacteriales bacterium | reverse complement strand
TCCAGTCTTTCGCGGTTGATAAACTGAACCGGGGTTTCGCCCAACTCACGTTGAAAGGCGCGGAAGAACTGCGCCCTGCTCAGGCACGCTTGTCCGGCCAACTCATCCACACTCAATGGTTGGTGAATGTTTCTGCGGATAAAGAGAATAACGTGCGCCAGACGATTGCGCGTACTGAATTTATTGAGGTTTTCCAGCAAAAAATGCCTTGCCTGGGTTTGCAACAAACTGGCAATAAGTTCGCGGGTGGTGTTAGACGCCCTGAGCTGACGCATGTAGTCATTGTCAACCATCACCTGTATCAGTCGGTTGAGGCTGCTCTGTACGTAGTTGTTGTTCATGAGCAAGAAGTTGTCATCGCTCCATGACCAAATTTGCTCGTCCGACTTGGGAAAATGCTCATTGAGCCAGTCCAGCGTATTCTTCACAAAACCATTGCTGAGCTCAAGGGCCATGCATTGGGTGGGATTGTCAGGTTGCGCCTCAGGGAAATCAATGTACATCAGTTCGGAGGCCGGCATAACAATACTTTGGCCGGGTGTAAAGGCGAAAGGGTCTTTTTCTCGCAGGTGCATGACCTTCTTTCCCTGAATCATGCTAACGACCACCGGGTTGTTGAATGCTAAATCGAAGCTGTGCGTAACACGGCTGGTTTCAAATACATTGAGTACAGCATGGTCTGCTGCGTGCGATGTTCTGTGCTCCACTTCGGTTTTGGGAGCGCTAAAGATTTTGTGTTTTTCCTTGAGGTTAATTCCTTGCAGCATGCGTACCTACTTAAAGTGGAAAGGTACGGTTTTCAGGCCACAAAACCCATTTTCGGCGCATCTTGCGACTATTGTGCTAATGGATGCGATTTCGCGTACAGTGAATGGCCGGTGATACCCTCACCTTTGAGCATCACTAAAAATTCATGATTATGTCAACTTTAACAGCAGAAGCGCCATCAAGCACATTGGTGGCCCGTCCTTCCTTCAAGGACCATTACAACAATTTTATCGGAGGCAACTTTGTAGCTCCCGTGGGTGGTGCCTACTTTGATGTGCTGAGCCCCGTAGATGGAAAAGTGTTTACCCGCGTGGCACGAAGCCAGGCCGAGGACGTTGAACTGGCCATTGATGCCGCCAGAAAAGCATTCCTCACATGGGGTAAAACAAGTGCCACTTACCGCAGCAACATCTTGCTGAAAATCGCCGACCGCGTGGAGGAAAACCTCGAGTACCTCGCCGCAGTGGAGACCATTGACAATGGTAAAGCCATTCGCGAAACCATCAACGCAGACCTTGCCCTCGTGGTGGACCATTTCCGCTACTTTGCGGGAGTAATCAGAGCGGAAGAAGGCTCGGTAAGCGAACTCGACGAAACCACCGTTTCCATGAACATCAAGGAGCCGCTCGGAGTGGTTGGTCAAATCATTCCGTGGAATTTCCCCTTGCTAATGGCCACATGGAAAATGGCACCTGCACTGGCGGCCGGTTGCTGCACCGTAATCAAGCCCGCTGAGCAAACCCCGGCTTCTATCATGGTGATGATGGAGCTGATTGGCGATTTGATTCCCCCGGGAGTGGTGAACGTGGTAAACGGATTTGGGCCCGAAGCAGGAAAACCCCTTGCCCAATCGCCCCGCATTGACAAGGTAGCCTTTACCGGCGAAACCTCTACCGGTAAGCTCATTATGCAGTACGCCTCTGAAAACCTCAATCCTGTAACCATGGAGCTGGGTGGAAAATCACCCAATATCTTTTTTAAGTCGGTGATGGATGCAGACGACGAGTTTTTGGACAAGTGCGTGGAAGGAGCCGTGATGTTTGCCCTGAACCAGGGTGAAGTGTGCACCTGCCCCAGCAGGATTCTGGTACACGAAGACATCTACGAGCCCTTTATTGAGCGCGTAATCGAGCGAACCAAGGCCATCAAAACAGGAAATCCGCTGGATAAAACCGTAATGATGGGCGCACAGGCCTCGCAGGAGCAATTTGAAAAAATCCTGAACTACGTGGATATCGGAAAAACCGAAGGTGCCGAACTTCTTTGTGGTGGTGAGGCCAATCGTCTCAACAGCGGACTCGAAGGTGGTTACTACATCAAGCCCACACTCCTCAAAGGACACAACCGGATGCGGGTGTTTCAGGAAGAGATTTTCGGACCTGTTTCATCGGTTACCACTTTCAAAACTGCCGAAGAGGCCGTTGAAATCGCCAATGATACGCTCTACGGATTGGGAGCAGGTGTGTGGACACGCGACGCGCACGAACTTTACACCGTGCCGCGCGCCATTCAGGCCGGACGTGTTTGGGTGAACTGCTACCACGCCTATCCTGCGCACGCTCCCTTTGGAGGCTACAAGCAGTCGGGCTTTGGCCGCGAAACGCATTTGATGATGCTCAATCACTATCGCCAAAACAAGAACATGCTCATTTCTTACGACAAGAATAAGCTCGGTTTCTTCTGATAACCATGAATGGTTAGCGATGCTCCCCGCAGTGCACTTGTTGTGCTGCGGGGAGTTCGTTTTCAGACCGCTTTAACGGGGGCGCTTCAGTTTTCCGAAATACTTAAACCCAAGTCCAATGGCGATTCCGATGGCGAAAAATGGCCAGATATGGGTCATCATAATCAGGAAGGAAATGAGATTGTCCCATCCGCTTTTGAAGGCGGCAATAAACCGTGATCCGAAATGCTTTTCTTCCGGCGTTTGCTCGTAGTAGGTGATGCTCAGCGTGGAATACGTCACCCTGTTGTCGAGGTATTTGAGCCTGCCTTCCATGGATTCAACATCAGCCCTAACCATACCAATTTGGTGCTCAATTTCAAGCATCTCCGAAATGGTTTCGGCTTTTGACAGCAGCTCAAGATAGCGCGCCTCAAGGTCCTTTTTGGTTTTGAGCCGGGCTTCCACGTCCACATA
>SKUL01000300.1 GCA_007129985.1 Flavobacteriales bacterium | reverse complement strand
CGCAGTTTCTGACGCTGCGTATCGGGCCCTCCAAAGCGAGGTTCGTACATCAGGAGAATCTCAAAACCACCGTTTCCACCGGTAGCCACGTCAAAGCCTGAAATATTCAGGTCGTAGGCAAAGCCGATGCGAAGATTTGAATACTCAATGTTTACCGCAAAAATCATTGCGTCCATCAAGCGGTGATAAATACCAAAGCCTGCTGCCAGGTGGTTCTTGTAGTTAGTATACGCGGTACGATCCGTCAAGTCGAAGGTGACATCTCCCCCAAAATTCATGAAGAAGTTGGGCCCCATCATCATCGCCATTATGTTTGGGCGAAAGGTGGTCATTCTGTCGGGGTGACCGAGCTCAAAACCGGCCATGTATGTAAACTTGTGATAGAGGTTATCAAAGTCCTCTATCAGGCTCATATTTGGTCGGTTAACATGGAACATTGCTGCCCCCAGGTAAAAGCGCTTGTCATCATCGAACGTGTAGTTCCACAGTGCACCCGCGCCTACGGTTACATTGCCACGGGCAAGCTTACCTCCCCGCGTACCCTCGCCGTTATTAATTGTAGGGTCAAATCCGTTTCCTGCCCACTGCCTGTCCCATGTTGATTCCGGGGTATTGAAGCTGCGCTGCAGAAAACCAAAATTCAACCCGAAAGAGATGTAATGGGGCTTTTTGTAACGGCTGCCCAAATCGAGGCTATAGCTCACAGCACCGTTAATGTTCAGGTTACTCATTCCTTGCGTACCGGCCTGATCGTGATTAAAGTTAAGTCCGATACCCAGAAAATTATCGCCCATGTTACGCGTTTGTACCGGAGCATCGAATGAAGCTGCCGACGTTACAAAAGGGGTGGACACCGACGCCCACTGATTACGGTAGGTTGCCACCGCGCGCATGTCGCCACGGGTTGCACCGGCTGCTGCCGGGTTCCAATGAACAGGCGAATAATAGAACTGGGAGAAATGTACATCCTGCTGCGCAGTTGCATCCGCCCACCCCATCAATCCAGCTACTGTCAATGCGAAGAGTAGTTTTTTCTTCATACGCGGTTATCTTACCAGGGTAATATCTCCCTTCATGATTTGTTGGTTTCCATCTAACTGAAATACTTCCAGATAGTATCCAAAAACACCGGCGTTTAATTCCCGGCCACCCATGGTACCATCCCAACCGATGCTCTGGTCGTTAGTTTCAAAAACTTTTTGTCCGTAGCGATTGTAAACCACAAATCGCATTCGGGTAATGTTGTTGCCTCTCACGAAGAGTACGTCATTCACCCCGTCGCCATTGGGCGAGAAAGAGTTGGGAACGCCAACTACATATGACTCTTCTACAAACACCGTAACGGTATCGGAGCTTTGACACCCTCCCGACTGTTCGTAAAACACGATAAATGTAGTGGTTTCATTCAAAGGATAGGTAACCGTACTCGGACAAGAGAAACAAAGTACGTCTTCAAAGGGTTGCCATACGAAGTTTCCTGTTCCGTTTCCGGCTATGGCAGAGAGTGTAGTGCTGGTACCTTGAACAATGGTTTGATCAGGCCCTGCATTTACGTTGGGCGGATTCACCACTGTGATTTGCTGAGTGATAGAGGTAGATGACCCGAATTGATTGGTCACTGTAAGGGTAACATTGTAAATACCTGTTTGATCGAGATAACAGATATCGGTGGGATTTTCCATCTCCGAGGTTGGGGTAGCTGCCCCTTCAAAGGTCCAGAAATAGTTTGTTCCACCTGTGCTGGTGTTTTCAAAATCATAGCACTGCCCCAAACAAACAATGGGCGTATAGATGAAATTGGCAATCGGACCGCATGTATCAACTACCGTAATGAAGTTACTGAAGGTAGAGTCTGTGGTTTCACCGTCAACTGTGAGTTCAAGGGTTACATCAAAACTTCCTTCATTTTGGTAGCACACCTGCGGTGGATTCTGAACAGTGGAAGTTGAAGGAATCGCACCCGGAAAAGTCCATAGCCAATTACCGGTATTCCCTTCTGTAAGGTCGGTGAAGGAAATACAATCGCCCAAACAAATGAGCGTGGTTGACGATCCAATCTGAACTGGAGGAGCAGGATCAGGTAAACATTCTTCTACCGTGATAAACGAAGGCTGGGTCAAAACATCTGTTTCAACTCCGTCGCTGGCTTCAAGAGTTACTTCGTATTGCCCTATTTCCTGGTAGCATATTTCCGTTGGATTCGCATCTGTAGAGGACGGTGTATCAGCTCCTGGAAAAGACCACTCAAAATCAGTGGCCCCACCAATACTTTGGTTGATGAAGTCGATACAATCACCCTCGCAAATCACCAACTCAGATGCAGTGAAACCCGCTTGAGGCCCGGAGCAATCTTCTACCGTGATATATCCGTTGATGGTCACTTCATCATCGCCATCATCACCTGAAACCAGCAGTGTTACCGCAAAGGTTCCCTCATTGTTGTAGCAGATATTATCGGGATTCTGATCGTTAGAGTTTCCGGTATCGGCACCGTCAAATGTCCACTGCCACGTATTCACAGAGCCGGTACTTTGGTCGGTGAAGTTTACGCAATCGCCTGTGCAGATATTTTGCACATTCGAGGTAAAAGCAGCAGTCGGTGGATCCGAGCAATCATCAACCACTAAAAAATTGTTGACCGTCGTCTGGTCATCGCCATCAGGACCAGTAACAACTAAGGTCACGCTGTATGAGCCGGGGGTATTGTAGCAAATGTCGTTGGGGTTCTGGTTGGTAGAATTCGCGGTTTCAGCGCCGGAAAAAGTCCATTGCCAGTCAGTAATGTTACCAGTACTCTGATCTGTAAAGTTCACACATTCTCCGGCACAAATATTCTGCACATTGGAGGTAAACGCAGCAGATGGTGGATCCGAGCAATCGTTTACCGTGATAAAGGCATTTTCAGTGGCTGTATCATCACCAAAAGCACTTGATACACTCAGGTTCACCGAATAGGTGCCCGGTGTGTTATAACATACATTGGTTGGGTTTTGCTGATTGGAATTGTTTGGGTTGGCTCCTGTAAAACCCCATGTCCAGCCTGTAATATCATCACCTAGGCTGGTGTCGGTAAAATCAACACAGTCTCCGGCACAAATTTCTGTGGCGCTGGCTGTAAATGACGCCTGGGGTGGCAAACCACACGGCTCAACCTCAATAAAACCAGGGATGGCCAATACGTCATTGGCACCACCCGGTCCGTTTACTTCAAGCGTTACAGAGTAGCTACCGGGGTTATCATAACACACATTGGTGGGGTTCTGCTGAGAGGAATTAGCAGGCGAAGCTCCAGCAAATGTCCATGTCCAACCGTTTACAGGTCCATCGCTCAAGTCTATAAAATCAATACAATCTCCCGCGCACAGAATTGTTTCGCTCGACATAAAATCGGCGAATATATCAGGTGGTGGCGGGGGTGCGCCAGTAAACAGTTCAATGTCATCGATGGCTACACTAAGGACGTTCAAATCCATTGCCACGTCCACATTAATCCATCTAAATCCAATGCGCACATTCGGGTTGTTATCGGCGATGGCTGGCAAGGCCACCGAAAAAGAGGTCCAAAGCCCCTGAGGAGCGCAAGTTGCGGCAGTTGGCGTCAAAGATGTTAAATCACTCCATGCCACTCCGTCAAAAAATTGGACGGTGCACGAAATATTGGGGTCGGAACCAAAGATGTATAGGAAGCTTAGGGTTATTTCGGTCTGACCGGAGCAATCAATAACCGGCGACTGAACTCGAATATCAGTGTTTGTCACACCACTTCCGAACGGATTAATTACCGCTCCAAGGTCTCCGAAGAAATCTGTACTCACATGGAGAGTTGCATTTGTAGGCCCCGCACCCGTGATTGGGTCACAACCGTCGCCACAATTACCTTCACCCATACCAGCTTCCGTCGCACTAACATACCAAAAGTTTGGCTGGAACCCATTTGCCCCAGGATCCACCTGAACAACAGACCACTGACCATTCACCGAGGGGAAGTTATCCGGATTGAGGCTCACACAATTTAAGATGTTACCAAAATCTTCTGACCAGAATACCTGGGCATTCATGCTTACAACACTCAACACGCACATCAGGAATACCGAAGTTCTCAACATTATCGCAGGCTTACAAATCACTACCTATAAGGCAGTTACAGGTTTATTAACGTTTTTTCAACAATTTTCAAAGTGGCCAATTTACGGAATTCGGAAATACCGCTAAAATTTTTGTGCTCCGAAATCATTTTAATCTTTGAATGACAGGCTATTCTCTAATTGTCACAGTTAAGACAAAGTTAAGTCCTTTGCCCCATGCCGCGCAAGTCCCGCTAAAATCAATGCAACAGACTGATAACATGATACATTTATTAAAGAAGCCCCCTCCCCGTATTCGAAATCGCCAGATTTGTCTCCAATGAAATCGCAACCCACAGCCTCCCCAAATCGTATTTAAGCCTTTGCATGACCAAAGCAACTACGAGCTATGAAACCCGGAAAAAGAAAAGTAATGGTGAGCTACGAGCGCTTGCCCGAAACCGTCCGCAACGAACTCAAAAAAAAGTACCCTGATGGTTTTCAGGAACACCTGGTTTGTATAACCGATCATCGCAACAACGCCATTCACGTGCTGCACCACGAAACCGCTGAAAGCTCGTACCTCATTAAGTTCGAGAACTACAAAGCACAAATAGCTCACTTCCTCGGCAATTTTGAGGATTTTAACCAAACAACCGACGAACCCAGCGTAAACAGCGACTAACGATTATTTCACACCGACTATCTTGACAACGCACTCATTCAAGCTTACCTTTGCGCCGAAACAATAAGCGCAATTCTGTGAAACGACTTCTCTTTCTTGCTCAAGCGGCTTTCATCTCCTTGACGATCAACGCTCAACCTATTCTTCAACACAACAACTTTTATGAACCAGGCGATTGGGTTCTGGCCTACGACGCCTCAACAGACAACATGCACGATGGCCCTGATGGTGCCGATCAGCTCTGGGACTTTTCTAACTTGCACACTTTGGGCAACTCCGAAATCTGGGGTGGAAACATACTGCATCCGGGCGATGTATCCGATTTTCCATTTTTCGGTATGGCGAATGTAGCCATGATACTGCCTAATGGATCGGTTCGCTATTGGAGCGACAACCAGGCCGGTTTGATTGCCCTGGGCCAGGGAGGAGACAATGAAGTGATTCAAATGCACAACGGATCCACGTGGTTTGAGTACCCATTTGGGTTCGGAAGTATTTCTTCGGATGAATCTTCAGGTACGCTCTTCAGCATGTGCAGAGACTGGTGGCTGGATCAATCTGTAGAGTCCGAAGGTGTTGGCCACGGCGCGTTAATGTTGCCCGGCGGAACATTTGAAGACGTACTCAAAATCCGAAGAACAACGCTAACCACCCGCTACAACGCAGAGCTTGATTTGGAACGACACTACACAGTGCTTGAGCACATATGGATGACTCCCAACCACCGCGGACCACTACTCTACCAGCGCTCATGGAGCAGCGACGCCTGCCCCGGCAGCAACGAAGGTGCGGAAATGTTTTACACCGTTCCGCAGCATGTAACACATGTGGAATCCAATACGGGCGACATCACGCTGGGTGTATTTCCCAATCCAGCGAGGCAGATGGTACAGGTAAACATCCGAAGTACAGATATAAAAAGTGGTAATCTATGGATCAGCGATATGTTGGGGCAACATATTTTTTCGCTTCCCGAAAATCTTGAAGTTCACTCTAACTTCTCCACGCAGCTGGATCTGGGCAGCCTCAGGGCAGGCTTGTATCTTATTCATTTCCAAACCAACGAACAAACTATTTCCCAACGCATCATGGTTTTATAAACAACTCTTGTGTCTCGCTGTGCAAAAAGCGTGTTGATACATTTTTGGCGTACGCCGGAAAAGTATTACCTTTAGCTGTTCAATCAGCGTATCTATGAAGCACGTTTTTCTCCCTTTTTGCTTGCTGTTTGCGGTGTCAGCGCAAGCTCAGTCAGACAAAATTACCCTCAGCAACTTTGAAAAACAGGTGCGTGTAAACGTAGCCGATTTGCAAGACGCTGTGCTATACGAAGCATACAGCAAATGCCCCGGAAAACTCAAGGTAGAATTCACCGACAAACGCTTCTCGGGCGGTTGTGCAGGATCCATTGAACGAAGCTACGTATTCAGCGATGAGTGTGGCAACAAGCTTACCGAAAGCCAGTACATTACTTTGGTTGATGACACCCCACCTGTTTTTCAAAACGCTCCTGCTGACACTCTTGTAGCCAGCAGAGAAGAAATTCCGCGGGCATTGTTTGTAGGGGCTTTCGACGAAGGCGGGCAGGATACAGATATCAGCTTTAATGAACAATACGATTTCTCTGACCCAGATAATGTAGTTATTACACGAGTCTGGACAGCATCAGATGTTTGCGGCAACACAGCCACTCATACCCAACACATCTCCGTTCCCAAGCGGAAATAAGTTCACCACCCAACGCTTGCACTCCTAACCATGGTACGTGCAACCCTTCTTATTTTGCTTCGTATAACATCGTATACGCTAGCAAACAGTTCTTGTTTGAAAACTCGAAAGAATCTGCACCGTATTTTGTATCAATACCCTTATATTTGAGGGCTATTTGTACTTAACCCATTAGCGCCACCATACCAACCTGAAACATCTTTTCATCATGAATAAACTTTTTACCCTTCTTGTAGCTTCTGCCCTGTTAATGGGAACAAGCGGTAAAGCGCAGACGATTGCGGATTATGCTTTCACATCCAATGGCGATGTAACAACCGCAGACCCCAACCTGACTGCCGGAACACTCACCAAAGCTGGTGGTGGTACTATAAGTTATGGAACCAATGGAGCCTTCGTAAATACGTGGTCAACAGGTTCAACTTTAGATTCCACTTTTTACTACGAGGTGGTGCTTACCCCTGATGCAGGATTTGAGATGAACATTTCTGAAATACGATTTGGAAATAGACGCTCGGCAAATGGACCACCGAATTTTGCGGTATACTGGTCGTTAGATGGAACATTTGCAAATGGGACATTGCTTCAAACTGACTCTATTGCTTCAGACACTAACATACCGCAGTCCATAACCGGACTTGATATTGATGTACCGGAAGGACAACAAATCCATTTGCGATGGTATGCATGGAATGCTAGCACATCCGGTGGAACCTACTGGTTTCGAAGGGTGAGCGGAATAGGGCTTGAAATTGACGGAACGCTCACTGCTCAGAATACAGTTGTTTCATTTACCTCTCCCTCCGGCGTGGCCGACGAAGGTGAAGGCACCTACGATATAGTAGTAAGCATTGAAAACCCCTCTGCCGCGGTAGATACCGAGGTGGATGTGGTATTGATGACTGGTGATGACAGTGCGATAAACGGCTTCAACAGCCAAACCGTGGTGTTTCCTGCGGGTAGCTCAGCCGAGCAAACCGTTACCCTCACTATTGTAGATGACGCTGTTTGTAAGGAGGATGAGTTTTTTACCTTCCAACTCATGAACCCCACCGGAGGAAACAGCGCCATGATCTCTTCACCATCAAACTTTGACCTGCAAATTCAAGATAACGACAAAACACCGAACCTTTTTCTTGAAGATGATTTTGAGGTCAACAACCTCAACAATTGGACTCAGGGTGTTGATGGGCACTGGACCACCAGTACCGTGGATGCCATTGCAGGCACATACTCACTCAAGCACAATCTTGACGATGTGAGTGGCAACAGCTACATCGGTCTTCCTACAGGTGACCTTGAGTTGGACGGAATGGTAACCACCTGGAGATTTCAATTGCAAAACGGCGATTGGGAATTTTCCGGTAATAACCGGCCATGGGTATACCTGTTGTCTTCGGGCGAAGAATTGTTCCCTCTCAATTCTACCAGTGGTTATGCCATCAGTATCGAATCTGTTGGGCCTTCGCCATTCAGCCGCTTTCTGGCTCTGTACCGGATTCCCCCAACCGGGGCTGCAGTGCCGCTCATTGTGTCAACCTTTAACTGGAACCAAGGATATACAGTAGGAATTGAAGTAATTCGTGATGAAGACGGAAACTGGACTTTCAGCTACGACGACGACGGCGGTTTTGACGATCTCGTAAACGCTGGAAGCGCTTTTGACGACACCTACACAGTAGCGAGCCACATGGGGCTTGCCTTCCAATATACCACTTCACGCGCAGGCGAACTTTGGATGGATGATTTCAGCGTAACGCAGGCAGCCTGCCAAAACACATACTACTCACAGCAAAGCGGAGACTTTGGTGACGACATTTGGGATGTGGTACCGAGTGGAACCGCAGGCCCTGCCGTGTTCAACCTCTACAACGATTTTGTGATTCAAGACGGTCACAGCTTGGATCTTACCGGAGATGAGGATATAAAATCATTGACCATTGAAAGCGGGGCAACGTTCGATATGGGTGCGGATGGTTATACGCTTAAGATGACCGGCGACTGGAACAACAACGGAACCTTTGAGGCAGGCGGTGGCGAGGTGAAAATGGTTGGGCCGAACAATATCACCATTACTGGAGGCAATACCTTCTTTGATCTTTCGGTGGGTAAACTCAGTGGTTCTGTAACGATGGATGGAACAACCAACCTCTGGGGTACGCTGACTGTGAGCAACGGTAATTTGGATACAGATGGGAATCCTTTTACACTGCGATCCAACGCCACCACCACGGCGGCTGTGGGCCCTGTAGGTTCCGGCGCGAATATCACCGGCGACTTTACCATTGAGCGCTACATTCAAAACGGCCCAACAGGCTGGCGAAACATGGGTGCCTCTGTTTCCGGAGCTACGCTTCAGGGATGGAACGAGCACTTTACAACCACCGGATTTCCCGGTTCTGATTTCCCAGATTGGCCTACACCTGCTAACCGTTTTGTTAGCCTGAAGTACTATGACGAAACCCTCCCGGGCGACCGTGAAATCGGATGGATGTCGCCCACAGGAGTGAGCAATGTGATTCCCGATGGTCGTGGATATTGGATGTACATCGGTGGCTCTGAGCTGCCCGAAACCGTGGATCTTACCGGAGAATTGATCACGGGGGATTTCAATTACAGCGTAGATTACACAGAAAGTCTTGGAGAATTCCACGATGGCTGGAACCTTCTTTCCAATGTATACGCGGCCACTGTAGATTGGGACAGTCCAAACATTACAAGGGTGGACATTGCAAACGCTATCTGGATTTGGGACGCTAACATAGAGCAATACGGAACCTACATCAGTAGCGTGAGTACGCATGGTGTAACCAACGAGATAGCGCACTCGCAGTCATTTTGGGTACAAACCCTTGACGATGCGGCAGCGCTCACCTTCCGCGAGTCAGCGAAAATGAACAATAACAACGCAGACTGGATCAAGCAAAACGACGAACCTATCGTGCTGGTGCGTCTGCAAATTGACGGCAACGGCTACATGGATGAAACGGTGTTGGTGTTTAACGACGACGCCACAATGGGTTATGAAAGCACGCATGACGCGATGAAGTTTTTCAGCCCCAACGAAGAAGTTCCAAGTCTTGCGATGCTTGCCGGCAATGGTACTGAAGACTTTGACGTGGCCATCAACGCGGTTCCCATGCCCGAAACCGGTGGCATCAGCATTCCGCTGAAAGCCCTTGCCGGCGTAAACGGAGATTACGTGTTGAGTGTGTCGGATATTCAAAACCTTCCATCCAGCGCATGCCTCTATGTAGAAGATCTCGAAACTGGCGATGTAATGTTGATTGAAGAGGGCGCGACCTACACCGTAGCATTGGATACCGGCTACCACGCCGCACGCTTTGTGATTCACGTGAGTGCTCCTGTAAGCGCCGAAAAAACCGACAATTCTTGTGCGGATGCCAACGATGGTATGATTACCGCCCTCGGAGCCGGTGAAGGTCCCTGGACCTACACCTGGTTGAACGAGGCCGGACAGGTTGTGAAACTTACCGAGAACAGTCTGGAAGCTGACACCCTTCACAACCTTTCAGCGGGATTGTACACGTTGGAAGTAAGCGGTTCCGACGAAGTGTGTGGTACCCGTTCTGAGGAGTGGTACATTGACGAGCCCATGCCTCTTTCGGCCTCTACCGTGCTGGAAGCTGCCAACTGCAACGCGGGAGCGGATGGACAGATTGCGGTTCTTGCCAACGGCGGACAAGGCACATGGACACTGGCTATTTTCCAGAACCAAGAGCTGCTCGAAGAAGTGACCAACGAGGAAGGAACCTACAGCTTTGTGAATCTTGAAAGCGGTTGGTACACCATCCAGGCAGAAAACGCTTGCGGCGCACTTGA
The DNA here is from genome assembly GCA_007129985.1 of Flavobacteriales bacterium. GTDB lineage: Bacteria > Bacteroidota > Bacteroidia > Flavobacteriales_D > SKUL01 > SKUL01. The sequence continues at coordinate 740 of SKUL01000300.1, read as the reverse complement.
GGAGCTTGTTCACCTATTTGACGAGAACGCTCCTGTGGCAGACTTTGAAGGCCCCGAAAGCATTTCGCTCACGACAGGTGGTGAGGTAAGCTTCACCAATACTTCGCAAAATGCAGAATGGTTTGAGTGGATTATTGGTGACGATGAGTACTACACCGAGAACATCACCCACACCTTTACCCTGCCCGGAACCTACGAGGTTACAATGTTTGCTTTCTACGCAGAATGCTATGACGCAATTACCAAGAGCATTGAAGTAACCGATGTTGCGGCCAATGTGGAAGAGCTAGACACTCCCGACAATATCAGCATTTGGTACGACGGTCGCGAGGTTGTGATTGAGCACGCTTTCAATGGTCAGCAAATGGATATCCGTATCCTGAATATTCTGGGCCAAACGCTTTACACGAACCAATCGTTTGCTGAGCGCACCACGGTCAATGTGGGCTCAGGCCAATATACCGCTGGCGTGTACCTGGTAAACGTATCAATTAACGACGAGGTGAAAACCCAGAAAATCGTCATCAACCGCTAAGGGTCACTAAATTTTAATAGTGAAAAGCCATCCTTCGGGGTGGCTTTTTTGTTATAGCCTTCTTCGCGTCAAGCAATAGGTACAAAAAAACCGCCCCAAACATTGAGGCGGCTGATTTCTTGTACAGGGGAGCGGACTACCAATCCATCAACTGATCGCGGATTTCAAAAAGCTCTTCGCGGTTGTACTTATTGTTGGCGTCCAT
>SKUL01000050.1 GCA_007129985.1 Flavobacteriales bacterium | reverse complement strand
GGACTGAGCGACGAACCACATTTTTCGCATTGGTCGCCATAGGCTTCGGGGTGTCCGCATTTGGGGCATTCACCCAGAATGTATCGGTCGGCGAGAAATTGTCCGGCTTCGGGGTCGTAGTACTGCTCGCTCTCTTTTTCTACGAAAACACCTTTGTTGTGAAGGTGTGTGAAGAACTCCTGCGCGCACTGGTGGTGAAGCTCCGAGGAAGTTCGGTGATAGATATCGAAAGATATACCTAGCTGCTGAAAGGCGTCGCGATTGATTTCGTGGTAGCGATCCACAATCTCCCGGGGGGTGACACCTTCTTTTCGGGCGCGCATGGTGATGGCCGCGCCGTGCTCATCGCTTCCACAGACAAAAAGTACCTCGCGCCCCTGCATCCGCAGGTAACGGGCGTAAATATCTGCCGGAATGTACACACCGGCAATATGCCCGATGTGAAGAGGGCCGTTGGCATAAGGAAGCGCGGCGGTAATGGTATAGCGTTTCGGAGCTTTCAAAGTTTGGGGGTTCTCTATATTTGGGCAAAGATAACAAGCCGTTTCAACCCAAAAGCTGAACCATGCGCAAACCACCACCGCTCAATGCTGGCGATGAAATACGAATCCTCTCTACCGCCCGAAAAATCACTCCGGAGGAGGTTAATCCGGCCGTTCAAATTCTGGAATCATGGGGCTTTAAGGTGAGCTTTGGAAAACACATCTACGCCGAGGACAGGCAGTTTGCAGGCACCGATGCACAACGACGCGAAGATTTGCAGCAGGCTCTTAACGACCCACAGGTAAAAGCCATTCTGTGTGCAAGAGGGGGCTATGGAACTGCACGATTGCTTGATGAACTGGACTTTACCGCATTCAATGAGCATCCGTGCTGGGTGGCGGGATACAGCGACGTAACCGCAATGCACAACCACCTGCACCGACATCTCGGGGTTTGCTCCTTGCACAGTACCATGCCGGTGAACTTCCCCACCAACAGTACCGAATCGCTCGAAAGCTTGAAGCAAGCCCTCACGGGTCAAAATCCTGAATACAAGACTGAATCACACCCTCTGCAGCGGGTCGGAGAATGCAGCGGTGTAATGACGGGCGGCAATCTCTCGATGATTTACAGCTTGATGGGCAGCCCTTCGCAGGTAGATACAAGGGGCAAAATTCTGTTTCTTGAGGATTTGGACGAGTACCTCTACCACGTTGACAGGATGATGCTCAACCTGCAACGCTCCGGAATGCTTAGCCATCTCGCCGGATTGGTGGTGGGCGGCATGACCGATATGAACGACAACACCGTGCCGTTTGGTCGAACAGCAGAGGAGATTGTGCGCGAGGCGGTAGAACCCTACAACTATCCTGTTTGCTTTGGCTTTCTTGCCGGTCATGTGAAAGACAACCGCACTTTGATTTTGGGCCAAAAAACAAAGCTCACCGTCGGAGAGTCCGGGGTGAGCCTTGCACAGATTTCATAGAGGATGATGAGTTCCTAGTCGCGCTCAAAGCGTGCAAATGTCTCAGGAATGGCGAATAAATCGTCAGAGAGCTTTTCTTTCACAACGCTTTGCACTGTGAGTTTTGATATTTCGGTACCATTGGTTTTACGCTCCACGCCTTCCAGCGGAAATACGCCACCTGCGTCGGGAATGAGGTTAAAATACACCGCCAGTTTGTCCTTTCGGTTCATGGTGTTGAGCATGGGAATGAAGAAGTCAAAATCATCGCCGGCCACCCAATAAGTCGCCTCCCGGCCATCGTGCACACACTTTACATGCCATTCGGTGCACTCCATGCCGAGCAAGGTTTTGGTGTTGCCAGTCTTGTTGGTTTCGATTTTAACTTCCTTGGGCTTGCGGTGATTCGGAACGTCAATAAACATCTTGCGCTCCGGACTTAGAGCAGTCACGGTATTCATGCGGGTATCCACAATCATGATGCCCTGCACCTCACCCTCTTCGCCAAGTTCTTCCACCCGAACGCGGTCTTCCTTCACGTAGTAAATGTACTGCGCCGATACCGGGCCGATGGTTTTGGTGAACTCAATTTTCCCTTCGAATGCCTGGGCGTTCGCGGTTAGACCTCCCAGTAAGAAGGCTACTCCCAGACCGATTTGTACAAAATGCTTCATGGTTATGTAAATTTGTTCTGTTTAATACGCTCCTGCCATGGCCGAACACAACCAGTTGGGTGAGCACGGCGAGGCCCTTGCTTGTACGCATCTCGAAGAATTAGGTTACCGCATTCTGGAAAGAAATTGGCGTTACGACCGTGCTGAAATTGACATCATCGCTGAAAAAGAGGGCCTTTTGGTGGTTGTGGAGGTGAAAACGCGCAACACAGAGTTTTTTGGAAGACCCGCAGAATTTGTTTCTGAGCGGAAGCAAGAACTCCTTATGAAAGCCGCTGAGGCCTACCTCGAATCCGAAGGACTACAAAGTGAAGTTAGATTTGATATCGTAGGCATCGTGATTGACCCTGCATGGCCCGACAGACCGGGTATCCGGCATATCCCCGGGGCCTTTTCGGCCTTTGGGTGAAAAATGCTCGTACCTTTGTAGCCAATTGATAAACTATGGGCGACGCCTCAGGAAGAAACAACAAACACAAAGGCTCTGCGAAGGGCACGCGCGGTGGAAGCCGCAACAAACCCGCGTCTGACCGTGACGGAAAACGCCCTGCCCGTCCGGCATCGCGCGCCTCATCACGCCCGGACGGAAGTCGCAGTTCACGAGGAAACCGCTTTGATGAGTCCAGCCGTGGTAAGTCGCGGACGGGTGACAAAGACAAGGGCTCTACACGCCGTAACAGCATTCCTATGCGCGATCAGGACAGCGGCTTTAAGGTGAGCCGAATCAAAGGCAAGAAAAAAGAACTGGTGTGGGAACCGCGCAAGACCGATGAGAAAGACACCGGAAAACG
>SKUL01000235.1 GCA_007129985.1 Flavobacteriales bacterium | reverse complement strand
TTCTTCTCGCCCAGCATCACCTTGGTGGCGTAGTTCACGTAAGGTTCCTTGTATGCCTTGGCAATAAAGGGCACAGTGCGCGACGCCCGCGGATTGGCCTCGATGATGTACACAATCTCATCCTTCACGGCGAACTGAATATTGATAAGACCCACCGTGTTGAGCGCCAGCGCAATCTTTCGGGTGTGGTCCTCAATTTGTTGCATCACCAAATCGCCGAGGTTGTAAGGTGGAAGCACCGCGTATGAGTCTCCGCTATGAATACCTGCCGGCTCAATGTGCTGCATCACGCCAATGATGTACACATCCTCTCCGTCGCAAATGGCATCGGCCTCGGCCTCAATGGCCCCTTCCAGAAAATGGTCGAGCAGAATTTTGTTGTCGGGCATATCACGCAAAATATCTACTACGTGGTGCTCCAGCTCTTCTTCGTTGATGACAATTTTCATTTTCTGGCCTCCCAACACGTAGGATGGGCGCACCAGCAAAGGAAATCCCAAATCGCGGCTGAGCTCTACAGCTTGCTCTGCACTTTCTACCACGCCAAATTTCGGGTAAGGAATCCCGCTGTTTTTCAACACGTTTGAGAAACTACCACGGTCTTCAGCAAGGTCGAGTGCCTCATAGCTGGTTCCGAGGATAGGCACACCGTAGCGGTGCAATTTCTCTGCGAGCTTAAGCGCGGTTTGGCCGCCCAGCTGTACAATCACACCCACAGGTTTTTCGTGCAGAATGATGTCGTAAATGTGTTCCCAGAAAACAGGCTCAAAATAGAGTTTGTCCGAGGTATCGAAATCGGTTGAAACGGTTTCGGGGTTGCAGTTAATCATGATGGTTTCGTAGCCGCACTCACGCGCCGCCAACACACCGTGCACACAGCAGTAGTCAAACTCAATTCCCTGCCCGATTCGGTTCGGCCCTGAGCCAAGTACCACCACTTTTTTGCGGTCGGTTACAACAGACTCGTTCTCCTCGTCGAAAGTTGAATAGTAATAAGGCGTTTGCGCTTCAAACTCGGCCGCACAGGTATCCACCAGTTTGTACACGCGGCGGATGTTCATTTCATTTCGCTTGTTAAACACTTCGCTTTCCAGGCAGCGAAGCAAGTGTGCAATCTGACGGTCGGCGTAACCTTTTTGCTTGGCATTGAACAAGACCTCCCGCGGAATGGTATCCAGGGTGTAGGAGGCAATTTTTCGCTCCAGTTGAATGAGCTCCTCTATCTGGCGCAGGAACCACGGGTCAATTTTGGTTTTCTCAAAGATGGTTTTGAAGGGAATTCCCAGCTTGATGGCGTCGTAGATGTGGAAAAGTCTGTTCCAACTTGGATGGCTGAGGCTTTCGAGGATTGCATCCTGATTGGTCAGCTCACGTCCGTCGGCACCCAATCCGTTTCGGTTAATTTCCAACGACTGACAAGCCTTTTGCAGCGCCTCCTGAAAAGTACGACCAATTCCCATGGCCTCTCCTACTGATTTCATCTGAAGGCCCAGTTCTCGGTTAGCTCCGGCAAATTTGTTGAAGTTCCAGCGCGGAATTTTTACGATAACGTAGTCCAGCGTTGGCTCAAAGTAGGCCGAAGTAGTTTTGGTAATCTGGTTCTTGAGTTCGTCAAGGTGGTAGCCTATGGCCAGCTTGGCGGCAATTTTAGCAATGGGATAACCGGTAGCTTTGGAGGCCAACGCCGAAGACCGCGATACACGGGGGTTGATTTCCACGGCGATGATTTCCTCCTTCTCATCCGGACTTACCGCAAACTGCACGTTGCAACCTCCTGCAAAATCTCCGATGGCACGCATCATTTTGATGGCCATGTCGCGCATGCGCTGGTAGGTTGTGTCGCTCAGCGTCATTGCGGGCGCTACCGTGATGGAATCACCGGTATGGATTCCCATGGGGTCAAAATTCTCAATGGAGCAAATAATGATGACATTGTCATTGGCATCGCGCAGAAGCTCCAGCTCAAATTCTTTCCAGCCAAGGAGAGCCTTGTCAATCATGACCTCGTGTATGGGCGAAAGATGTAAGCCCCGATTGAGCAGATTGTCAAAATCTTCCTGTTTGTGAACCACCGAGGCCCCTGCACCTCCTAATGTGTACGACGCGCGAATACAAAGCGGAAAACCGAATTTCTGTGCCACTTCTTTGCCTTCCAAAAAGGACTTGGCAGTAGCCTGCGGAGCCATCCCCACACCGATCGATTCCATGAGTTTTCTGAATGCCTCGCGGTTTTCGGTAATCTCAATGGCATCGATATTCACTCCAATCATGCGCACATTGTGCTCTTCCCAAAGCCCCAGTTCCTCGCACTTGATACATAGATTGAGGGCCGTTTGACCTCCCATAGTGGGCAACACTGCATCAATGTCGGGGTGATTGGCGAGAATTTTGGCGATAGATGCCGGCTCCAGCGGTTCCAGATACACGTGATCCGCAGTGAGCGGGTCGGTCATGATGGTAGCCGGATTGGAGTTGATGAGTGTGACCTTGATTCCTTCCTCTCTCAGTGAGCGCGAAGCCTGCGAACCGGAGTAGTCAAATTCGCAGGCCTGACCTATCACAATCGGACCGCTACCAATTATCAATACGTGCTTAATACCAGCGTCTTTCGGCATAGTTCAGGGTGGGGTTTGGTACGTAAAAAAGGGAAAGGAAATCCGTAAAGGGAAGCTGAGTGCAGCGCTTGTTTCGTCCGATTTCCATCGGGCTGCAAAGTTATGTTACACGCTCTAGTTGGAACGCTCTTTAACGAAGTTTTTGTGCAGAGTTTTTAACAACATTATTCTGTTTTGTGAATACTTCGCATTGAACTTTGGAATACCCGTTTGGGAACATCATGATAAAGAGCAGCCCAGACAACAAGGAAGATATTACGGTAATTTCGTCTGCAACTGAAATATTTGTCAATCCCCAACCGC
>SKUL01000200.1 GCA_007129985.1 Flavobacteriales bacterium | reverse complement strand
GCTGTCTCGGTTGCGGCATTTCCACAGTTATCAGTAATTGAGAACGTGTACACACGACTTTGGGTACATCCATTGGTAGTAATCTCACCGGCAACTCCGGTAATCTCACCTGCTCCAAAGCAATTTGAAGTGTAGGTAGTACTTAATTCAGGCCAATCTGCATTGCAGCCTTCAAGCTCAACGTCTTCTACCGGCTCCACAACAGGAGCAGATGTGGTGTAGTTAATTGTCTGTACGCACTCTGCAAAGTTTTCACAAGCATCCGTTGCACGATAAGTACGGAGTACCTGGCCTTCGCAGAATCCACCAACAACTACATCGCCCTCCCAAGTGATTACAACATCGCTACAATTATCAAAGGCATCTACGAGGTTGATGTCCGCTTCGGGTACGTTCTCGAAGCAGTCTACATTCATCTCTTCGGGACAAGTAATTACAGGAGGGGTGTTATCAGTTACTGAGATTGTTTGGGTAACGCTTGATTCATTACCGCAGGCATCAATAGCTGTGTAAGTTCTGATAATTTCAAAAACACATTCCTCGTCGAATTGAGGCCCACAGGTAAGGTTACCGTTGTCAATTGTTCCATCAACATAATTCTCGTTGATGAGAGTCAATACTTCTGTCAACTGCTGAGCTGTGTAGCTTCCAAAACATCCACCAAGAATGTCGTTCGCTATTGTTACAATTTCAGCCACAGTCATTCCTTCAAAGTCACCATCAGCAACAATGAGGTTTCCAAGTGACCCATCGGCAGGAGAGAAGTCTGGGTCGTAGCTGTCAAAACCGAGGTTAAGAACGGCTGCCACCAGATGACCAGCAAATGTATTGCTGAGTGCACCGGCGGGGTCAGTGTAGTTTTGAGTGAGTGCAGACGGAGTTCCTCCAGAAGGTAGGAAAGCCTCAACTGCAGCAGCCGAAGTCAGCGTGAGTTGGAAACCGGTTTCGCAACCTACAGTAAGTCCGTTGGGGAACGCGGCAGCAAAATTAGCGTCACGGTAAGTGCCTGGGTTATCTCCCGCTGCAGGAGCACCCCAACCACCGGGTGTTTGGGTTCTGAACTGCCCGCATGGAACTTCCTCGGTGATAAACAACTCAAAGAAACCGCAGTTATCCGAAACCAGTAGTTCTTCCGGGCCGGGAATCTCCTCGTCACATTCAACTTCAATATCAGTTGGGAAAGTCTCAAAAACGGGAGCTTCAGTATCGGCATATGTAAACACCTGGGTGCACTCAGCAAAGTTTCCGCAGGCATCAACGGCTTTGTAGGTGCGGGTTACAGTACCTTCGCACTCGTCGCCTTCGGTTACATCTCCTTCCCAGGTGATTTCTACATCGCCGCAGCTATCAGAAGCTTCAACTGATGTCACATCCGGCGCAGGAATATCTGATTCGCACTGGAAGTCTTCACCGGGAGCACAAGCAATTTCAGGAGCAGTTGTATCAACTATGGTGATGGTTTGTGAAATAGTAGTGCTGTTTCCACAAGCATCAGTAGCAGTCCAGCTGCGTGTGATGATTTCAATCACAGGACACTCATCTGAGAGCATGATCGAGCTAGCTAGGGTAACTTCAATTTCACCTTCACAGTTGTCGCTTACAGGGATATCAGCCATCGGAGGCACTTCATCACCACACTCGATTTCCATATCCTCCGGCTCAAAAGCGAACTCAGGAGCGATTTCGTCGAAGATGCGAGATACAATAGTGGTTGAAGTCGCGGTGTTTCCGCACTCGTCCATCACAGAGAAGGTGTACTCCAGACTTTGAACACAGCCTTGGGCGATTACTTCGCCGGGAACACCGGTTACCATTCCACCTTCAGAGCAGTTGTCGTTCCACTGGGTGGCAAGCTCAGGCCACTCTTCGCCACAAACTTCGAGCATGAAGTCAGCAATCGGAGAGATAACAGGAGGAGTCTCATCAAAGAAGCGAGTAACGGTAGCTGTCTCGGTTACGGTATTTCCACAGTTATCCGTAATTGAGAACGCGTACACGCGACTTTGCGCACAGCCATTGGTGGTAATCTCACCGGCAACACCGGTAATTTCACCAGCTCCAAAGCAGTTTGAGGTGTAGGAAGTAGTTAGCTCGGGCCAATCAGCGTTGCAATCCTCAAGCTCCACATCGGCCACCGGCTCAATGACCGGAACAGAAGTGAAGTAGCTGATAGTTTGCACACACTCGGCATAGTTGCCGCATTCGTCAGTTGCACGATAAGTACGGAGTACCTGACCTTCGCAGAATCCACCCACTACTTCGTCGCCTTCCCACGTGATTAAAACATCACTGCAGTTGTCAAAGGCATCTACGAGTTCGGTGTCCGCTTCGGGAACATTTTCGAAACACTCAACAGTAAAGTCTTCCGGACAGGTAACTACCGGAGGAGTGGTGTCTTCTACATGAATAGTCTGGGTTTCCGTGGTTACATTACCGCAATCATCGGTGGCAGTGCAAGTACGGATGATTGTATACACGCACTCATTCTCGAAGCTGGGCTCTTCGCAGTCAAGATCGAGATTAAAGTCTCCCATTACACTATTACGCGGGTAGATATCACCGTTATAGTGGATGTCACCGGTAAAGTAGAACCATCCTGAAAGACCGAAAGTCTCAGTAAAAATATTCGAGTTTTGACCTACTTGAAATCCGTAGAGATAGCTCGGAGGAGCATGGGTGAGGTTGAGAAGGGACCCTGCATAGTCACGAATTCCTGTGAGTGTGGATTGTGTCGGATCTACTTCATAGTAACTCCAATCATTGTAAAAGTCTCCTGCAATGTTCTGAGTGTCTTTGTAGGTGCGGCCCTGAGCAGACCACTCTTCCCAATTGGCGCCATTGATCAGCCAAACATCAAACTCCCATGCGAGCTGGTCATTATTTATGCTTGACATAACACCATAGAGATGCGCAGTTCCATCTGGAAACTGTTCGAAAGCTCCGCTCTCAAGCGCAAAAAGGTTTTTGCCGGGATTTACTGTACCGGGCATTTGCTGAAGCCAACCAATACGCGGAGCGGGCTCGCCTGCCCAATCCATGTCAATCAACTCGCATACTGTGCTTGACTGACCAGACTGGAACGATTCTGTACATACTACAGTAACATCATCAGAGCAGTTATCAGAAGCAGTAATGGTTCCCAAAGCAGGAACGTCTTCAGGACATTCTACTTCCAGATCTTCGGGGAAGTTGTTGAAAGTGGGTGCCTCTGTATCGTTGATGGTGATGGTTTGCTGACATGTGGCGGTATTTCCGTCGGTGTCAGAAAGCGTCCATGTTCGGATAATCACAGTTGGACAGCTTCCGCTTACCTCGTCTTCGTACGTCAATTCATCAATCTCGGGGCAGTTGGGAAACCCGAGATAGGGGTCTTGAAAAACAGGGGTTCCGGTGAACTCAGGGTCGGTTGAGTCACCGCATTCCAACTCCACCAATTCAATATCAAAGCAGAAAACAGCCAAATCACCAACCGGGCAGTCGGGTTGGGGCGCGCAGTCAAGAATGCTGTTTCCGGTATCAAAACCATCTACATAACTCTCATTAATCTGAGCAAGAGTTTCGTAAATCTGGTTCGGTGTATAGCTGTTATCACAACCTCCAAATACGTTGTTGGCCAGTTCCAAAAAGTCGGAAACTGTCATTCCGGCAAAGTCACCTGAAATGATGAACAGATCCTGAAGAAGGAAATCAGGGTTGGCAAAATCGGGGTCGTACACGTCGAATCCAACAGAAAGGGTCAGCGCTACGATGTGACCGGCAAAAGTGTTGCCGAGAGTGTTACCCGGGTCAGTATAGTTCATGGTAAGCGCTGCAGGAGTTCCGCCGGATGGAAGAAAATCCTCAACAGCAGAAGCCGAAGTCAGGGTAAGGGTAAAACCACCGGGGCAGCCTACAGTGAGTCCGGCTGGGAACGCACCGGCAAAGTTTGCATCGCGATACACGCCCGGGTTGTCACCGGCAGCGGGAGCACCCCATCCACCAGGAGTCTGGGTTCGGTAAGGTCCTTCTTCGCAATCGGCGGGTTGAGCAACCGCACACTCCAATGTGGTGGTGCAGCTTGGATCATCCAAATCGGTAATCACCGCCATGTAGCAACCTGCAAAAAGGTTGGTTATGCTTTGCGTGCTTGCAGTGAACCCATTGGGGCCGGTCCATTCAACAGAAAAGTTGGTAGAACCATCTACCAACGCAGTCAGGGTACCGTCATTACCACCGTGGGTTGTTACATCGCTGCCGGAACATTCGGCAAAAATCTCACAGAAAAATTCCGGACAATCGGTACAACTTGCGTTCACATTGAAGTCCCCGATTCCGGTGTAGTCACCTGAATGGGTAAACCAACCGCTGAAACCAAACTCAAGGTTCTTTGAGTTAGCGCCGAGTCCCACCTGAAAACCGTAGGTGTAGTCGGCAGGCATGTGCTGAAGATGGATGGTTTCACCTGCGTAATCTCCCAAACCTGTAAGCACCGCGTTGTCATTATCCATTTCGTAATAATGCCAGTTCACGTGTTCGCCGGTATTGAAGTTCTGCTCGTCTTTGAAGCTTCGGCCCAGCGCTGACCACTCGGCCCATGTGCGCTTGTTTTTGAGCCACACGCTCACCTCCCATTTCTGGTTGGCGTTTGTGGTTCGTTTGGCCACACCGGTAATGTGTGCAGTTCCATCGTCGTAAACAATGAACTGACCGCCGTTGTGGTCAAAAACGAAATCACTGCTTCCACCAGGCAAATTAGGTAACCACAGGGCATGGCTACCAGGCGCAAAGGCAGAAATATCACAGTGCTCGGTTACGGATTGGTCTTCACAGGGGTTGGTCTCCAACGCGTGGAGATTAGAACCTAAAAACAAAAACATGAAAATACCGAAAAGCACTTTCAAGCTAAAGATTCGAGTTTTCCAACTGGTACTACAGGGTAGATCTGTTGTCATAACGGATTGAATTGAATGAATAGAAGATGTTTTTTCCGGGTATCCGGAGCGATTATTTACTATTAGTTGTTTCAATTTACGGCTGTAAATCAAGAAATTCAGGTCGCTCAAAGCATCCAAACGCTCGACAAACAAGCCAAAATTTTCGGCTAAATTATGTCAATCAAAACCACTTGTCAAGAGCTAATTTGAAATAATCAGAAAAAAAATGAGATTGGTCGGTTGATTTAAGGTGTTGGTAGGACAAATTTAACTCAACCTAAAAACGGAGATTTAACTTTTGGTTGCCATAGGGCCAAAAAAAAGGCTGCCCTGAGGCAGCCTTTCTAGAAAAAATAAGATGGGCTAAACTTATGCTAGTTTCACGTTTACCGCGTTCAATCCTTTTCTTCCTTCTTTGAGATCAAAGGTAACTGAATCGTTTTCCCTTACCTCATCAATGAGACCTGTTACGTGTACAAAGTACTCGGTGTCATTGTCTGTGTCCTTAATGAATCCGTATCCTTTGGAATCATTGAAGAACTTTACTGTTCCGTTGTTCATGACAAAAAAATAAATAATGAATAATGCGACAAAGGTAGGCAAAAAACGTTACGCCGCTCGAAATAATTGATTTTTTGAAGTTTTCGGGGATTTTACATCCTTCCATCAACCTCTCATTTGATTGACGTCCATATATGGCAATGCATGCTCTTTAGAAAGGTTTGATCCTCGTTGTGAGCCGTATCCAAGTCATCTCGCCAATTTCCCATGCAACAAAACCTCAATCAAAACTAGCCCAAAACCACCCCTACCGGACAGTGGTCTGAACCCATCACATCGTTTAGAATAAAAGCTGCCTTCAGGCGAGGCACGAGTGCTTTGCTCAACAGCACATAATCAATCCGCCAGCCGATGTTGCGGGCACGTGCATTGGCGCGGAAACTCCACCATGAGTATTTTTCGGTATCGGGGTTGAGCTCACGAAATGAGTCCACAAGGCCCCCGGCTATGTAATTGTCCATACCGTCAATCTCCGTTTGGGTATATCCGGCCGATTTGTTGTAGTTGGCTTTGTCGTTTTTAAGGTCTATGGGCCGATGGGCCACGTTTAAATCTCCGCAAAACACCACGGGCTTGAGCTTTTCAAGCACCTTGAGGTAGTTGAGCAAGGCTTCGTCCCATCGTTTTCTGTAGTCCAGTCGCACCAACTCAGAGCCCGAATTGGGCACGTACACATTAACAAGGTAAAACTCCGAAAACTCCGCCGTTATCACCCGACCTTCTTTGTCGTGGTCGGCAAGACCAATGTCGTAGCTCACCCCAATGGGCTTTTGTTTGGTGATGATGGCCGTGCCTGAGTAGCCTTTTCGTTCAGCTTCGTTGGCATACACGTGGTGGCCTTCGTTCAACAACGGCGCCAGGGTTTCCTGTACCTGATTTACCGTGGCTTTGGTTTCCTGCAAACACACCACATCGGCCTTCATCTCACGAATACTATCGAGCACTCCTTTGCTGGCCGCAGCCCTGATTCCGTTTACGTTGAATGAAACTATCTTCATTTTTCCCTTGGTTTGAAGGGCAAAATTAGAATTTCTGCCCACCTTGGCTTTGCCGTGAAGGTGTACCTTCGCGACCTTATTAATAGGTATGCGATATCACCGATTAGGCAAGGAAGAACTGGAAGAACTGCAACAGGAAATGGCACATTTTCTGGCTGCGCAGAGCATCACAGCCCATGAATGGGAGACCATCAAAATGGAAAACCCCAAACGGGCCGACGAGTTGCTGGACCAGTTCAGCGACATGGTCATTCACCGCGCGTTAAACAATATCAAAGTCCTTCGCATTGTATCGCAGCATGAGTTGTATCTCTTTCTGTTTGAAGAGAAAAATGCCAGGGTGATGCACTTTTACCTTCCTCCGGAATCTCCTCACGCGTTTACAGACGCTGCCACGCTTGAAGCCGTGAGTTCGGGGAAAATCACCTTGAAAGACATACAAGCCACTTGTTACAAGGGTGAGAAAACCCTTACCGACCGCGAGGCCGAGATGTACGCTTTGGTGGTACAGGGCGCGGTTCCGTGCAGCAAAGAAGACTATGAAATGTTGGTGGCGGGGTTTGGCTGATTACCGCAGCACATGGACGCTTCCTTTGTGCAGTCCACGCTCCTGATTTCGGGTAATGTATTCGAGTGTGTAGAAGTACACACCGTCTGAAACCCTCATGCCACTCTTGCAGTGAATGCCATCCCATGAGTTCTGGTTAACCAGATGGCAGATTTCCTGCCCCCATCTGTTAAACACCCTGAAATTGGTTTGGATGTAGCCAAATGGATTGTACAAGAACAGATCGTTGATTCCATCGCTGTTGGGTGAAAAAACGTTGGAGATTTCGCCGTCGCAGGCCTCGGTTGCTATGTTAAAAGTTCCTTCAGAAATACAGCCGTACTCATTGATCCACGCCAGCGAATGCGACATGCCCGGGGTAAGAACCACCGGAGGTGTGAGCCAGAGTCCGTTGAGCCAGACAGAATCCTGTGAGGCAAATGGCAATTGCAGCGGTACCCCCGCACAAATCAGCGTATCTCCGCTGAGCAATACCGGTGGCAGCGGCCAAACCTCCAGCCAAATCGACTCCGATACGAAGCACGGTCCGTTCCAAACCATAATTTCGTACAACCCCGAATCTGCAGACTGGGCTTCGGGAGCAAACCAAGACTCATCATCCCAAATTTCGGCAGAAGGCAACACAATGTTGACCCAGCCTTCAGAGGCATCAGCCAGCAACCACAAACTGTCGGTTTCACAAACAGGTGAATTATTGCTCCATGTAACGTTGGGATACGCGAACACGGCTATGGTTGTGCTTGTGGTTGGACCCTGACATTGTCCGGTATAGCTCGTTAGCTGAACACTCAACCCGTCGGATACAGGTGCCGGAAGAGAGAGATTATCAGCCCAGATTTCTTCTGTTTCCCAATGCCACATTCCCTCCTGCCCCTCCGGTAATTCGGTGAACAGTTCAAGTGGCATATCCTCGCAGAGTTCAACTGTACCTAGAATTGGCAGGGAGTCGGGTAGAGCGACTACATTTACTTCAAAATTGGTGGTGCCGGATGCACATTCACCTAACAGTACAGTAAGCTGAATGGTGTAGGTGCCGCCCTCAGCGCCGGAAACCCATTGGGCTGTTGCGTTTTGAGAAACAAGAACTTCGTTAATGATCCATAGAAAGGAGGCGGCAAACAGGCTGTCGGTTTCGAGCAGAAGCGTATCACCGGCGCAAAGCGTGGTATCGGCAAATAATGACGGTGTAAGCGTTGTGGGCAATACAAAAACCTGCACAACTTCTGTAGGGCTGAGGCAGCCGTTGTTGTCAATCACCAGATAGGGTATCGAAGTGTCACTATCAAGTGCGTCAATCTCGATGGAGCTACCGGAAAGAGTATCGCCATTTAACCACCACCATACGTTGTCAAATCCCGGAATCTGAAACGAAAAGTCATCGCCGGCGCAATGCAAAATATCATCGCTGGTCGGAGCTTGCGGTTGTTCGTGATTCTCAATCCAGATTTGTTGGCTTTCCATCACACAACCCAAGCTATCGGTAACAACCAAAGAGTATGCTCCCGGTGTCAGAGCCCAAAGCTGAGGATTGGTTTCACCACCGGGATTCCAGGAGTAGGCTACAAAATTGGCCGTGGCGGCAAGCAGCACGGAATCTTCCAAACACTTAAAAACTGTATCGGGTTGATTGAGAACAGGCCCGGAGGAGGTGGTCACAACAAGTGGGTTTGAGGTTCCTACACAACCCTCAAAATCGGTGGTGGTAAGGCTGTACGTGCCGGGGTCGGTAACCCATATTTGGGGTGAGCTTTGCATACCCGGCGACCACTGATAGGAGGCCATACCCGGATTGGCTGTGAGCAAAAGCGAATCACCATCGCAAATTACATTTGGTCCGCTCGCGGTGATAATGGCGTTTACCTCTGTTTCGTAGATGGTTATGGATTGAGTGGTTATGATTCCGCAAAGCGTGATTTGACAACTGTACACGCCGGGCTCGGTTACCGTTACCAACAGGCTATTTGATGAAATCGGCTCGTCCCATTGCACCACGGCACCTTGCTGCGCCACAACCTGTAGCTCTACCTGCCCTTCGAGGCAGAGGTCATTGCCCGGAAGAGGAATCACAAACGGGGTGCTGTACTGGGCAACTTCAAGAATGTTGGATTCAACTTCGCAGCCTGAGAGGTTGGTCAGAATACAACTGTAAAAGCCCGGAGTACTGACGTAAATATCCTGAGATGTTCCCACAACACTACCTGTCGGGCCAATCCATGTGTAGCTTAACCCCGGCTCTGAAACAAGTTGTACAGAATCGCCAGGGCAAATAACTCCGTTTGACGGAAACATGGTGATAGATGACTCTTCAACAAAGGACAGGAAAAAAGTTGTGCCCTGATCTGCCATACATCCAAACTCATTAATTACGGTGGCGCTGAGGTTATAGCCTCCTGGTTCCCATGCAAGGATGGTGCTGTCATTTACCGCAATAAAACTGGCAGCACCCCAGGTTGGGTCAAAATCAAAACCGCTGCCAACCAATACAACCGTATCGCCGGGGCATATCTGATTAGGGCCATCAATTGAAAGCTGGAATTCCGGTTCAGGATATACGTGTACGTATATAGAGTCTATGAAATGAGACACCGAGTCGTCGCACAGGTTGGTAATGGTGAGGTTTGTTACAACGTAACCCGACTCATTGGCTTGTATTGTTGCTTCAAACGGTGGTATGGGATAGGGGGGTGGAAATATGAATGCTTCAATTAGCGAAGTGAGTGACCAGCTGATAGAAGCATTCTCGAAGATGAAAGCAAAGTCGTCTTCTGTACCCGGTGGGGGAATTTCTACCACAGTTTGAAAGCTTCCGCCGGGGCAAATAAAAATGGTGTCGATGGCGCTGTTGAAGCCCGGAAAGGTTATCAGCAGGTCAATATAATCTACCGGGTAGCTTCCTTGTATGACACTGTAGTTCACGCCCATACAACCATCTTCGTTGAGAATATTGAAGCTGAATTCTGTACCGCCGAACACGAGGTATTCATTTTCATTTGGGCCGGGAAGCACCACGTCCATGTCTTCAAAAGACCACCATGATTGATCTCCCGGATTAACATTACTGCCAGTGAGTATAATGGTATCTGGAAGACAAAGATGAGCTCCGATCACATCCGGTGGAGACCCCATTTCAGCTCCCATATTGTGTGCAACAATTGGAACTGGTACTTCAAGTTTTTCAAAATGAATGATTTGTTCGTGCTCCATGCAGCCGTCTTCCCTGCTGTACACCGACGTGTAATTATCTGTTTCCTCCACTACAAGGTTCCCCGGGGGAGTAGAGTTTTGAGCACTCCACTCCAGGTTGTAAGAGGGGTTCAGGGGCATGATGGTAGGGTCATCGAATGACAATGATAGCGGTGCAAAACAGTGGGCAATGCTGTCCACACAAGATTGAATACAGGGATGCAGATAGGGGCGGTCGCATGCACCGGGAGGTCGCAAAAAATAGTCGAGGGGTTGGCGATTCAGGTTGATGGGTGAAGTAACATAAGCGTCGCGCGCTCCGGCAGAATTTACCCACCTAAGATTTCCGTAGGCCATATCACCACATAGCGGAGGGTTGAGATTGCTCTGCTGATTGCCCGGCATGGGTGAAAAAGTTCCGGCGTTGGTTACCGTAAGAGCATTGTGGAAGCCCCCGCAAACAACCGGAAAATCAGGACCATCAACTATCATATCGCCCACAGTGAGTACACCAACGCTGCCACTGTGCCGGCTCCATAATCTTTCGCCTTGCGGACTGTAACCCGAAATGAAAACGTCATCATATCCTGCACTGAAAAAAATACCCGTACCAAATTCTTCGGAGTACTCTTCCATACGGCATCTGAAAGTTCCGCCCACGTAAGCGCCTCCAAGCTCATCAACCCCAACTACCCTACCCGACACCGGGTTTTCAGAACCTTCATGCGTCAGCCATTGCAGGTTTCCGTTGGAGTTCATTTTGCAGAGAAAAGTGTTGTGGGTGTAGTCAGTTGGAAAGGTTTGTGACATTCCATCGCCCAAAAAACCAAACACTCCCAACCCGTTTCCGCACACAAACACATCACCCGAGCTATGCACGGCAATATCGTAGGCTGTGGTTTGCGAGGATGTAATGGTTCGCACCCATTGCTCCGC
>SKUL01000265.1 GCA_007129985.1 Flavobacteriales bacterium | reverse complement strand
TCCTACAACGTTCCGTCACAACACCATTATTCGGCTACCTGAGCCATGGAGTGTCGAAGAAGTTGAGATGTTCATATCTCAGCCGGAGTACTCATATAGGAATCACACCAGGTATGCGAACAATGTAATTGAGCTAATCCATGAATATCGAACGCTGAAAAGCCATGTACCGATTCATCACCTCGAAACCCTTGTTAATGACCACCAGCGTATAAGAGACGAGCTTGGTTTTCAACTGCAATACAACAAAGGAGTGGCTGGTTCAGGAGGTACAGTACCTGTTCCTCCGCTCATTATTACCATTTTAACCCTCCTTGCAGGTGCTTGGTTGATGGTTAAAGTGTTTCGTTACGATCCGGAGCCTGAGTTAAATTCGGAGCTCACGGCTCCTCCCCGTCCTATAGGCGGATGGTTGCTGTTAGTAAGCATTGGTGTTGTGCTTTCTCCATTTTTACTGTTGTATGAAATTTTTAATAGCGACTCTTTTTTCAATGCTGCATACTGGCATAATTACATGGAAACCGGAAACATATCGTTTTCTTTGTTTCTTTCCATGCAGTTGGTTTATCATTTGATTTTCTTGTTGTTCACGATAGTGTTGGCCGTATTGTTTTTTATGCGTCGTTCCAGCCTGCCGCGGCTGATGTTGATTCGCTTATTGGGTAATTTCTTCCTGGTGCTGGTAATTATGGCCATCGGTTCTGCCTTTATTGAGGGAGTGGAATACGACAGCAGCGATTTGTCAGACCTGTTT
Organism: Flavobacteriales bacterium; assembly: GCA_007129985.1. Taxonomy (GTDB): domain Bacteria; phylum Bacteroidota; class Bacteroidia; order Flavobacteriales_D; family SKUL01; genus SKUL01. Next base: position 2,194 of record SKUL01000265.1, on the reverse strand, counting down.
AAAATGCTCGTGGGGATTGCTATATGGGTACCTTACTTTTTGGTCTCCACTCGTGTGAAAGAAACCTTCCTCATTCGGTTGAAGCAGCCAGAAAGTCAGAGCACTTTGGAATAATCAATTTCCATATCTGCGAAGTTCTGCTGTGTGGGCGTTACCAATTCCCGTCAAAGTCAACACGCTGGGATATGATGATTCCGGGAATGAGTTTCGAAATGAATGAGACTAACATCCATCAGAATTCGTATCAAGTGATAATTAGATTTCTGCGCTCGTACCTCGTACCTCAGCACTCCGGTCGAAATGACAAGAGGGTGTGAATGGGGATTTTCTTTTTGATTATTAGCGCTTTGTCATTTCGACCGAAGCAACGACGCCAGGAGTTGCGAAGCGGAGAAATCTCTGTTTTAATCAACATTTAGAATGAGATTTCTCTCAAGACATGTGTCGAATTGAACGGCCTGACCACTCCCATTTTTTAGGAATGTTTATTTTTGGAGAAACAACTCATCCAAGCTATGAAAATAGGTCATCTTACATCGTGTTGCGCGCTTTTGTTCTCTACCGTTCTTCACGCCCAGACCGACCAAACCCTTGAATGGGCAAGTTATTTTGGGGGTAATAGCTCATCTGGTGGGGTGTTTGTTACTTGGCCAAATCAGTTTCTTGCCACCCCGAATGGTAGCATGTTGGCTTGCGGCTGGACAGACACTCCTGAAAATCTCGTGGTACTTCCAGCACATCAGATTTCGATGCAAGGTGAATCTTCAGGATTCATTGCTCGGATAGACGAAAATCGTGACCTTGAATTTGCCACGTATTTTGGAGGCGAAGATTTTGATTTTATTAGTGATGTAGCGGTTTTTTCAAATAGTGGGTTCGTTATTGTGGGGTTAACAGGGTCAAACTCTGGTATCAGTACTCCCGGGGCATTTATGCCTGTTAAACCCGGTGGATACAATGGTTTCATTGCGCGGTTTAGCCCGGGAGGGTTGTTACTCTGGTCTACCTATTTAGGAGGTGAGGCAGGAGCGATGGAGCCCGGAACAATCGTCGCTTCTGTTGTTGTGGATGATGAAGATAATGTATATTGCGTTGGTACCACATCCTCAGCTTTTTTACCGACCTCAGCAAATGCTCATCAGTCAGATTTACAAGGGGGTAGAGATGGGTTTGTGGCACGTTTTAATCCTGATGGTCAGCCTGTTTTCATTACCTATTTCGGAGGTTCAGAGGATGATAGGCTAACAAGTATCGCCTTTGCAGAAAATGGGGACTTGCTTTTAACTGGAACCACATGGTCTTCGTCCGGCATTTCTACGTCCGGAAGCTATCAAGAGGAAATTGCAGGTGGAGCAGACATTTTTATTACTCGGATGACAACTGAAGGAGAGGTTGTGTGGAGCACATATTTTGGTGGTAATCAGGATGATTTTTTGGGCGAAGCATCATCTTCTCATCACGGAATGGATGTTGATGAGGAAGGGAATATCTACGTTAGCTTACGCACCGAGTCAGAAGGGCTCCAAACCACTGGTATAACTTTTTTTGAAATAGATCATTATCAACTAATCCTATTGGCGAAATTTAATCCGCAAGGCACACTTGAATGGTCTCGATACATGCCATATAGACCAGTAGAAAGCTATTCAGGACTACGTTATTGTGGTGAGACACTGGTGTACTACGGTGCTGCTTATACTGGAGCCGATGATTTATCAATCGGAACTCCGTTTCAGTCAGAAGTCGTTTCCCTAACAGAGACGGATATTGTCCTTGTAGGTTTGGATGTAAGTGGTGAGTTGCAATGGGGTACTTTTTACGGAGGAGAAGGGAGGGACTTGCCAAGTAGTGTCGATTGCCTGGGAGAAAGTCAGCTATTGCTTTCAGGAACAACAAGGTCTAACAATATAGAAATCACCCCGGACGCTTTTCAGCCAGAACGTTCAAGTTATACAAATGCCATTTTCGCCATCTTCGAAATCGATGGCCTAACCAGCGTAGAGCACAACGAGGAACTTGAACTCAAAGCCTACCCCAACCCCACCACCCAACACCTTTGGCTGGATTTGCCGTCCTCTTTTGCCTTTCACGCGGAGGTAGGCGTGTACAATTCGGTGGGGCAACTGGTACAGCGCCACACGCAATTCAGCAGCCATGAGCCGCTAAGCCTGCAGCACCCACCGGGACTTTACAT
>SKUL01000077.1 GCA_007129985.1 Flavobacteriales bacterium | reverse complement strand
AGAAGAGCTTTGTACACGAAACGCAAATCAACATTATTACCATTACAGAGCAGTTTGCGCCTTTGGTCGGATTCGACATTACCCTCAACAACTCGCTTAACGCCAAGCTTGAATGGCGTAAGGACCGTAACCTGGCACTTAGTACCGCCAACTACCAGGTTACCGAAATTCGCGGTGAGGAATACGTGGCAGGTATCGGATACACTTTCCAGCAAGTTCAGTTGCCATTCGAAATAGGGGGAAAGAAGCCCAAAAGTGACCTGACCCTCCGCGTGGATCTGTCCATCCGCGACAACCTGATGATAACACGCCGAATGGTGGAGCTCACCAACCTCGTAACCTCCGGTCAAAAAGTAATCTCCATCAAGGTGGCAGCCGATTACCTTATTAGCAGGGCGTTAACAGTTCGCGCATTCTACGACCAAATGGTGAACCAGCCCCGAACCACCATTACCTTCCCCACCAGTAACATTAACGCAGGTCTGAGCCTGCGATTCACGCTTTCGCAATAGATTTTCCCGCTATATTTGCCCAAAGTCAAAATTCCCATCATGAACATACCTGACAATTTAAAGTACACCAAAGACCACGAGTGGATTCGCATTGAAGGTAACGAGGCCTATGTGGGCATCACCGATTTTGCCCAGGGCGAATTGGGTGATATTGTTTTTGTTGAAATCGAAACCGAAGGTGAAACCCTCGATCGCGAAGAGGTTTTTGGCTCGGTAGAGGCTGTGAAAACGGTATCCGATCTATTTATGCCCATTTCAGGCGAGGTGCTCGAAGTAAACAGCCAGTTGGAAAGCTCGCCTGAGGTAGTGAATCAGGATCCTTACGGCGATGGCTGGATGGTAAAGGTATCGATTGGGAACTCCGATGAGCTCAATGACCTACTCGACGCAGCTGCGTACAGAGAGCTGGTAGGATAAGTGAAAACCCTGAAGCGCTGGTGGCCGGCCGCTTTGTGGGCTGCAATCATTTTTGTGCTGTGCTCCATTCCCGGAAAGGATATTCCAAGTGCCGGTTGGATGCATGCCGTGAGCCTCGATAAGTGGGTGCACTTTATCATGTTTGCCGTGTTGAGCATTTTGGTGCTGCACGCATTGCGAAGGTCTTCAGGCCGTGACGAGTACTGGCCTTTTCAGTGGTGGTGGATAGGTGTCGTTGTGCTCTATGGAGCACTTACCGAAGGCTATCAGCACTGGTTTCTTGAAGACCGCTACGCCGATGTATTCGATTTTGTTGCCAATACCCTCGGAGCCTTTGTGGGTACCTGGGTCTACCACCGGTACCATCATCTTTATTATCGGCGTGTGGAATCCGGAAAAACTTTCTAATTTAGCCCCAAATACTGCGAAAGCATGGAATTGAAGAAAAACCCGGAAGTAGATTTGGAAAAACGCCGCCCTGCGTTGATGTGGATGGGGCTGCTTTTCTCACTGGCCCTCGTTCTGGTGGCTTTCGAATGGAAAATCTTTGATAAGGTAGATACAGGCCTTGGAGATCTGGAACTGGACATGATTGAGGAAGAAATCATTCCGCAAAGTATCCAGAAGCCACCACCTCCGCCACCGCCTCCCGCGCCTACTACCGTCATCGAAATTGTAGATGACGACGAGGAAATTGAGGAAGAACTCGAACTGGAGGACATGGAGATTGACCAGGACACCGAAATTGAGTTCATCGAAGAGTACGAGGAGGAAGTAGTGGAGGAGGAAATCTTCACCATTGTGGAGGAGATGCCGTCCTTTCCCGGAGGTGAAGCCAAGCTTTTTGAATATCTGGGAAAAAACATCAAGTACCCGCAAATTGCCAAGGAAGCCGGTATCTCCGGTATCGTGTATGTTACTTTTGTGGTTGACGCCAACGGTAACATCACCGAGGTACAGGTGCTTCGCGGAATTGGCGGAGGCTGCGACGAAGAAGCCGTTCGCGTGGTGAAAAACATGCCCAAATGGACACCCGGTAAGCAGCGCGGAAAGGCTGTGAAGGTTCGTTATAACCTGCCGATTCGCTTCTCTTTGAAATAAGATTTTTGCTTGCTCAACAAGCTAAATAAACCGCCGGCAAAAGCCGGCGGTTTATTTTGTGGTTGCTTTGTCATGAAAGATTTGAGTAGAGATGCCAGGCGTAGCTCAGTCACACCCACTTCTGATTCTTGAACTCCATTAAACTATATGCTAGGCGTAGCGTCTCGCTACGCCATAGTTTTCAAGGCCTCCGGCCTGTGTTACTATTTCCAATGAATGAGTCGTTTAGGCCTGAAGTATTAGTCAATCCGGATTCTTATATCAGGCGAGGACGCCTGGTTCACCGGAGCGCAGCGGGACGCTACGCTCAACGAGAACTTTTTTCGATAATGGATTCTGGTTTACTGTGGTAATAGAATGATTAACTGATGTAGTTACTAATCAAGCGTCAGAATATCTGCGACACAAAAATCAATAAACTAAAAAGTCAGTTCGGCGTAGCGTCTCGCTACGCCGCAGTTTTCAAGGCCTCCGGCCTTCTGGTCTAGACCTGTTTAAGACCTTAAAAGTTAAGCTTCATCACACTCTAGCAAGAAATCCCTTCCGGCAAAAAATGGCGCGCTGGAGTACAGATATTCTTCTGGTCTTGACACGATTCCAGCTTTTACTGGATTTTGATGAATATAATTGATTTTCTGGTCGATAAAATGATTACTGAATAACTCCTTTGCGTGATTTTCGTGGGTCCAGAGCTGGTATTTTGCGTTGCGCTTGTGTCTTCTAGCCGATGATTTGAAATGCCTGAGCAGCCAATTTCTTCGACTTTCTTTTTCGCTTTCAATGCTGTTTAGTATCTTTTTGGCTGTGTAGCTTTTAAAATCTCGTATTGTATCGCTTAAACACCCATTCGAACTCCGAACCACCAGATGCATGTGATTGCTCATGATAACAAAGGCATAGATTTCAAGCCCCTTGTTT
>SKUL01000308.1 GCA_007129985.1 Flavobacteriales bacterium | reverse complement strand
TATCGCGAGGCCCACGACGATGAAGGCGTTTTTATCGAGCACGTGCTTTACAACATACTCGCGACAATGCCGGACCATCAGATTGAGTTGTTTAACCGAAACCCCGATTACCGCGGAGTTTCCGGTTCTCACGGCAACAGCATGCAACGACATCCGTTCAAGATGGTGTTGCGAAACGCAGAGCGTAAGTTGCTCAAATGGAGTGGTAAGCAAGAATTTTTGGTGGAATACTAATGGCGAAAACCTTTGTTACCCTCTTTCCGCCCTCCGGCAACACTCATCTCACCAAAGATGTGGGGCAAATTGCCACGGCGATGCATCGCTTTCACGGATACCGTTCGCAACTCGTCGCTTACAACAACGACCATGATTATCCCGCCCTTGAGACCGAAGCCAAAGGCCTTGAACTCGTCTTCCTCAAGAAATCCGGCAAGAGGTATTTCCTTGAAAACGCGGTTATTCATTACCTCGAAAAACACGCTGCTGAGATTGATGTCCTGAACCTCTACCACCTCGACAGGGATACCATGTACTACGGCAATCTCTACAAGAAACTCAACCCCAATGGCTTTTTGTATTGCAAGCTCGATTTGTACAACGAGTTTCTCGCTACCGGACGTAAGCAGCATTCTATCAATCTATTCAAGAATGCTGTGCTGCGATTGTGGGAAAGGAAGTTCATCCGAAACACAGATTTGTTCTCGGTTGAGAACCGGCAAGGTCTTGATTTGATGAAACTGCGCTATCCTGCGTGTAAAAACAAAATCATCTACCTGCCCAACGGGGTAAACAGCGAGTTCATTGACGGGCTTTTCAGCACACCGCCAGTAAAAGAGCCGCTCATCCTCATCATGTCGAGAATCGGGGAGGGCATCAAAAACCACGAAATTCTGCTGCGCGTCATTCCCCGCTTGCGGCTTGGAAACTGGAAGATTGCCTTTGTCGGGCCGGTTGTGCAGCGCTTTGCCCCCAAGGTGGCGGCGTTTTTTCAGGAATTTCCGCAGTTGCGCGAGTCGGTTGAGTTTGTGGGGCCGGTAACCGACCGCAAAGAGGTGTACGAATGGTACCGAAAGTCGCGCGTAACCTGTTTAAGCTCACGACATGAATCCTTCGGGATTGCGCTGGTAGAAGGGCTTTATTTCGGCAATTACCTCCTCGGAACCGACGGCATGAGCAGTTTCAACGAAATCAGTAAGCAAGGGCGTTTTGGTAAAGCCTTGCCGGTCAACAACGACGATGCCTTGCTTGCTGCACTTCAGTCAATTATTGACCGCACGGAAGATGTGGACCAGCTGAGGGAAGAAGCCATGGCCTATGCGCGGCGTCATTTCACCTGGCCCGTTCTTGTGCAGCAATTGGAAGAAGCCATTCAGAAACAAAAACTTCAGGGTGATGCACATTGAGAACTCCGTTGTAACGGTTTGCTTCAACGCGCTGGATACGCTGAAAATGTGCGTGGAAAGTGTTGCTTCGCAAGCAGACGAGGCCACTGAGCACATTGTGGTGGATGGAGCTTCTACCGACGGCACGGCCGGGTGGTTGGCTTCACTTAATTTACCGCACCTGCGATTTGTGAGCGAGCCTGATTCGGGTATCTACAACGCCATGAACAAGGGCTGGCGAATGGCGCGTGGAACGTGGATTTCCTTCCTAAATGCGGATGATGTGTACCTGCCGCACACCCTTCAAAAGGTGCGCGCGGCTGCCAGTGACGAGGTAGATGTGATTTACGGCAATCTTCGCAAGGAGCGATTGCTGAATGGCCACTGGTTTCACCGCATTGAAAAGCCCGACCACCAAAAAATGCTGCAAACCATGGGCGTATTTCACCCCGCAACTTTTTGGCGGCGAAATCTGGCAGATACTGTAGGGATGTACGACGAGCGCTACCGTTTCAGCGCAGATTACGATCTCGTGCTCAGGATGTTTCTGGCGAATTGCCGCTTTCGTCATGTGGATGAGGTGTTGGCGATTTTCCGCGTGGGGGGCGCATCTACCCTCGATTGTACCTCCTACCAAGAGGGCGTGGATATCATGCGCCGACATCAAACCGGATACGCCGATGAACTGGTAAAGGAGTGGCAGCTCTGCAAACGAAAAGTAAGCAAGCTCAGGGCAATCCTTACCTTAGCCCGACTCACTGGCACCATGCCCCTGATTGAAAAACGAATGCAACGAAACTGGATCCCCAACCATGGAGACTTTGGCGCGTAATGCTTTGGCTCTTTTCCGAGGAAGTTTGTTCAGGCTCTACCTGAGTATGCACGGTTGCAAGGCCGGCAAAAAGTTGCGCTGCCTGGGTTGGCCCGTGATGCGTTGCGTGCCGAAAGGAAATATCCAAATCGGCCATCACGTAAGCCTCGGCAAAGGAGTGGTGCTTGAAATTACCGAAACCGGAAAATTACAACTGGATGACCACGTGTTGATTGGCGATTATTGCACGCTCAGTTCGGCACATTCCATCACCATGCATAGGTGGTCGGGGATTGCAGAGCGTGCAAGTATCAGAGACAATTTTCACGGAATGGATGCAAATGAGCTGTATCGCCTGCAAGCTTCGTCCGGAGCACCGGTTGTGCTCGAGGAAGATACCGGAGTGGGAGCGGGGGCAGTCTTGCTTCAGGGTGTGAGGCTTCCCAAAGGTGCGTTTGTGGGCGCCAACGCTGTAATCACTACGCACACTCCGCTTGAGCCCTATGGAATCTATGCAGGAAATCCCGCCAAAATGGTGAAAAGCAGAATGGAGATGCAAGCAAAAAGACCCATGGTTTGAGCGAAAGCAAGCACATAAAACTGCTCGTTATTCCGGAGTTGTTTCCGCTTGACGACAACGACCACGCGGGTATTTACACGCTCGACTACATCAAAGCTGTTCAACCCTTTTGCGATGTAAGTGTGTTTTACCCGAGGCTGGCCGGCCAAACCGAGGCCGAGGTTCTTCGCGACCCACG
>SKUL01000069.1 GCA_007129985.1 Flavobacteriales bacterium | reverse complement strand
TAAGCGATCTCGACTATGCTCGCATTCTGAAGCCTCTTTGTCAACTCAGTAAGATCTTTAATGCTCAGGTAGATGTGGTACACTTCTCTCCCGACCCCGAGTACATGGAAGAGTTGCAGCAAGAGGGAGCTAAGGCCCGCAAAGACATCAATGCCGTATTGGGTGATTTGAAGCACCAATTCGTTTTGGCTGTAAGAGAAGATGTTACCAAAGCACTCTTGAAACATCTCGATAACTCAGATTGCGACACAGTGGTCATGGTAAAACATGAGTACCCCTGGGGAAGCAAAGTTTTTAGAAAATCGCCTACCCTCGAAACGGCCATCAAAACCAAAATACCACTGCTCGTGTTGCATTAATATGGCACTTACACCCGAAGAATTGCTCGACGCAAAGTACTGGGAGGATCGGTACAAAAACAATCAAACCGGCTGGGATATCGGATACTGCTCTACTCCGCTTAAAGCCTATTTCGATCAGCTCAACGACAAAAACATCCGCATCCTGATTCCGGGTGCGGGCAACGCCTATGAAGCGGAATACCTGCACCGCGCCGGATTTACCAATGTTTGGGTGATTGATTTGGCTCCGAGTGCTTTGCAAAATATTTTGAATCGCGTTCCCGACTTTCCGCCCGACCACCTCATTAAAGGCAACTTTTTTGATAGCACCGAGCAATATGATTTGGTGGTTGAACAAACTTTTTTCTGCGCCCTGCACCCTGATTTGCGTTCCGATTATGCGCGGCACATGCATACTGTGCTGAAACCAGGAGGACGGCTCATGGGTGTGTTGTTCGATGATGCCCTCAACACGGAGCATCCACCCTACGGCGGTCACGAGGAAGAATACCGCAGCTATTTTGAACCACTGTTTAATGTCGTAATCCTGGAGCGCTGCTACAACTCCATTCAGCCCCGCGCAGATCGGGAGCTCTTTATCCTTCTCGAGAAAAAGGATTGAAGCCCTAATTATTACCTTTGGACAAACTCTGTCTGAATGAAAGAGCAACAAGTTTCGGTATTAGATGCAGTGCAGATTCAGCGCAAAATTGAACGCATTGCACACCAAATCATTGAGTTCAACTACAACGAAAAAGAAGTTGTGCTGATAGGCATTGCCTCGCAGGGTTGGATGCTCGCCGGCAGAATCGGAAAAGTAGTTGAAGCCAACAGCAACATCAAGGTGCATTTGGTGCGCCTGCAGATGGATAAGAAAAAACCGCTGAACGGAGAGTATCATTTTGAAGGCGATGTGCTGGATTGGTCCAGGCGCTCGGTTATTATAGCAGACGACGTTCTAAATTCCGGTCGCACCTTAATATACGCGGTGGGCGAAGTACTTAAACAACCGCTTGCCAAACTCACCACGGTTGCCCTGGTGGATCGCAGGCACCGAAAATTCCCCATCAAAGCTGATTTTGTTGGTCTTACCCTGAGTACCACCATGCAGGATCACATCACCGTTGACCTCACCCCCGGCAAGGAGCAAGCGTGGATTGAGTAAATCTGCTACCGTCTGGTAAGTAAGTCAACAATAGCGTCCACCACTTTTTCGGTAGGCTGATTGGCAGACACCTTGAAATGGGCTCGGCGATAACAGTCAATCCGCTCTATGAGATGGCTTTGCACGAATGATTCCAACTCATCCTCTTCCACATTGCGAATCAAGGGTCGTTGCTCTTTTTCAGGAAGCAGTCGTCGCGCGAGTTCATCGGGCGGCACATCCAGAAAAAACACCTTTCCGGAATCGAGCATCAATCGTAGATTCTGCTCCCTGCACGGAGTACCTCCTCCGGTAGAAACTACAAAATTCGTTTGCGCCGCTATTTCGGCAAGCAACTCCGCTTCCTTATCCCGAAATGACTCCTCGCCCTCCGCAGCGAAGAAGTCGGCAATCTGTCGGCCCGAGCGTTGCACGAACAAATCATCCAGGTCGCAGAAGTCCATGCCGAGTCGTGCCGCGAGTGCTTTTCCCACGGTGCTTTTGCCGCTTGCCATATAGCCTGTGAGGTAGATGTTCACGGCTGTAAAGGTGTTGAAATATCCTTACTTTCGCACGAAAACGGACTGTATGCAGATTCAAGTTGTTGAGAGCAGTGCTGATGTTCGCGATTTTCACCGTGTAGCCGAGCACATTTACGCCAACGACCCCAACTGGATTCCTCATTTGAGGCAGGATATCGAGAAGATTTTTGACCCAAAACGCAATAAACTTTTCAAGGAAGGAGCCGCTGTTCGGTTCGTGCTTAAAAACAAGCAGGGCCAGCCAATTGGCCGCGTTGCAGCATTCGTGAACCCCAAAACAGTCAACAACTTTGACCAGCCCACCGGGGGAATTGGCTTTTTTGAGTGTATTGACAATCAGGAAGCAGCAAACATGCTTTTTGATGCCTCGCGCGATTGGTTGGCCAAACGCGGCATTGAGGCTATGGACGGCCCCATCAATTTCGGCGAGCGCAACCAGTTTTGGGGGCTGCTGATTCACAACTTTACCGACCCGAGCAGCTACGGAATGAACTACAATCCGCCCTATTACAGAACCCTGTTTGAGAACTACGGCTTCGGATTGTACTTTGAGCAGTACGTGTACAAGCGCGACCTGTTCATTCCGGCTCAGCCCATTTTTGTGCGTAAATACAACCAAATGGCGGTTGACCCGAAGTACAAAATCACCAATATTCAGGGTAAAAGTTGGGAGCAGGTAGCTCAGGACTTTATGACCGTGTACAACGGTGCGTGGGGTGGACACGAGCACTTTAAGCCCATGGCGATTGAAACAGCGCGAAAAACCATCAAAGCCCTCAAGCCCATTGCAGATCGCGACGTAGTCATCTTTGTTTATTACGACAACCAGCCCATTGCCTTTTACATCAACATTCCTGAACTCAACGAAATTTTCAAGTACGTAAACGGCAACCTCAACCTTTGGGGCAAGGTTAAGTTTTTGCTTCATCAGAAACTAAATCCACCCGAGACGATGGTAGGCATTGTATTCGGCGTGGTGCGCGAATATCAGGGGAAAGGCATTGAAGGCGCCATGATCAAATGGGCAGAAGACTACGTGGTGGTTGCCAAACGAAGGTACAGCGAAACCATTCTCACGTGGATTGGCGACTTCAACCCAAAAATGTTGCGTGTATGCGAAAATCTCGGCGGCCGACGCTTCCGAACGCTGGCCACTATGCGCTATCTTTTTGATCGCAATATGCCTTTTAAACGCGCTCCAATGGTTGAGTAGTGGCTGATTTATTGAAGGTTATAAATTACACCCAAAGTTTTGCGCGGGCAGCATTTTTTAAAACAAAATAGCCTGTATATTTGCACTCCGAAAATTCGGAACCGATTCCGTAGCTCAGTTGGTAGAGCAACGCCCTTTTAAGGCGTGGGTCCTGGGTTCGAGCCCCAGCGGGATCACAAGAAAAAGCCTCGTCGAAAGATGGGGCTTTTTTTATTGGCCGAAACACTTGCTGATCAAAACGTCATTCAAGGCGCTGTTTCTTCATTACAAACCAGCCCGGAAAACCGAATTTATCACCAACGTCACCAATGTGTTAATTTTGCTGCGCAATGAACGTGGGGAGTTTCAAGGAAAAAATGCAGCGGATACTGCGATGTGAAGTGGCTATTTCGGTGCTGGCCGTCTTCATGCTCATGAGCAGCAATGAGATGGCAGCCAACACACCGTGGACACATTTGCGCTCTACTCCTCAAGACAGTACCTACGTCTTGCCCATGCGACAGTACCTTTCTATCAGGGCGTACAACATCATCAAAACAACCGATCTTCAGGTACGAAACCGCGATGTGGGCCAACCGCTCATATTCCGTCCCAACAATGGACTTGGTATTGGGTTGGGCTTTACCTACAAAATACTTGCTCTCGATCTCGGCTTTGTGATACCTGCAACCATGCGTTACCGTGGCGATAATCCCACTACCAAATTCGACCTTCTGAGCACTCTCTACGGTAAAAAACACGTGTTTGACCTCACGCTTCAATACTACGAGGGATACGACCTTGCCAACGCGAACGCAATTTTTGATGGTAATCCGCCGCAAAGTGCCCTCGCCATGCGGTCGGACATTTCCTCCGTTGACCTTGCACTCTCATATTTGTACGTGATGAACCACGACAAATTCTCCTTTCAGGCGTCGTTTTTGGGTGATGTGATTCAGCGAAAAAGCGCGGGAAGCGTCACCATTCATGGCTTTGCCGGACTCTACGGATTATCCGCAGACTCTGCTCTGGTGCGCCACGAGTTTGGAAATGGTCTCGACCGACAAGCTCACATCACCCAGGTTACCAACCTGTCTACAGGAACCGGCATTGGATACGCACACACTTTTGTGTTGCCTCGCAATTTTTTCATCACGCTATCCGGTGCGCCGCTGTTGATGCTGAATGCTACACTAGCCGAAGTCAATCACCCTGAATACGACGACATAGAAGACACTCGCTTCAACATGCGGCTTTTTACGCGCAACGCGGTGGGCTACAACGCTAAGCGTTTTTATCTCATCTTCAACCTCATATATGACAACTTCCTGGTACGAGCCGGTGAGGAGACTCGCATTGACTACGCGCCGCTCAAGATGAAGTTGTTCTTTGGATACCGAATCGGGAAGGATTTGTAGCCGCTGTTAAAGGCCCCATTCCACGCACATTCAGTATTTCGTACCTTTGCAGACCTAATGAATCACCTCGGCACGGTTGCGTTTCACACCCTTGGATGTAAGCTGAATTTTTCAGAGACATCGTCCATTGCACAAGCTTTTACTGAAGCTGGATACGCACGCGTATCCTTTGATGAGCCAGCGAATTACTACGTAATCAATACATGCTCGGTAACGGACAACGCCGACAAGAAGTGCCGCTATGAGGTGAAACGTGCGCTGCGCAACAATCCCGACGCGCAGGTAATTGTTATTGGCTGCTACGCGCAACTCAAGCCGGATGAAATTGCCTCCATTCCCGGTGTTTCACTCGTGCTTGGCGCTGAAGAAAAGTTCAAGGTATTGGAGCATTTGCAGAAGACCGAAAAGCAAGCTAAGGTAAAGGTTTTCAATGCACCCATTAAGGAAACCCGCGACTTTCATCCCGCGTGGAGCCGCAGCGACCGAACCCGTACTTTCCTGAAAGTGCAGGACGGATGCAACTACTTTTGTGCGTTTTGCACCATTCCATTGGCGCGCGGTGTGAGCCGTAGTGCGAGTATTCAGGATACCATATTTGAAGCCCAAAAGGTGGCTAACAGTGGCGCCAAAGAGGTTGTGCTTACAGGTGTTAACATCGGCGATTTCGGGCATGGCACGGACGAAAACTTTCTGGGGCTGATTAAAGAACTCGACAAGATTGAAGGCATAGAGCGTTTCAGGATTTCATCTATAGAGCCCAATTTACTTACGGATGAAATCATTGATTTTGTGGCTGCTTCCAATAATTTTGTGCCGCATTTTCACATTCCCTTGCAGTCAGGAAGCGATGATATTTTGATGCGGATGCGCCGCAGGTATCGAACTGAATTGTATCGCAATCGGGTGGAGCACATTCTGCAAAAAATGCCGGATGCCTGTATTGGGGTGGACGTGATTGTTGGATTTCCGGGTGAGACCAACGCCCACTTTGACGAAACCTATTCTTTTCTTCATTCGTTGAATGTGCATTACCTGCATGTTTTCAGTTATTCCGAAAGAGACAATACAACCGCTGTTCGCATGGATGGTGTCGTACCCACGGAAGTACGAACCTCCCGAAGCAAGGCCTTGCGTTCATTGTCGCACAAAAAGAAGCGGAGCTTTTACCAGCAACAGCTTGGAAAGACCGCTACGGTTCTGGTAGAATCGGACACCTCGGATGGTGTTATGTTCGGTTTTACAGAGAATTATGTGAAGGTTGGAATTACATTCAATCCGGAATTGGTGAACACCCTTCAAAAGGTGCAATTACAAAAGCTTCGTGCAGACGGATGGGTGGAAAGTGAGGTTTTAACAGAAATCGCTGAACCTCTTTTCTGATGCATTTCACCACACATGACCTGGAAACGTTGGCCGCAGAAGTAGCCTTCATCAGCAGGCAGACAGGCGCCTTTCTCAAGGAGCAACAGTCATTGTTTCACCGCGATATTATTCAGCAAAAAGGTTTCAACGACCTTGTGAGCCACGTTAATCAACAGGCTGAACAATTGATGTAGAATTTTAGAGCGTGCAAAGCCGAATGCTGGTTGCAGCAGGCAATGGACAACAACTAGAGCCAACCTATAGCGCACCAAGTGTGATGGTTATTTTGATATTGATTTTAAAATGTTAACTTTACGCAACCCAACAACCAAACTTCAGCTTTATGAAAACAATTTTTACACACACACACAATGCTAAACCATTTTGTAGTGGGTTATTGATTCTTTTATTTCTGTGTTCGAATGAAATAGTTGCTCAATCCAATCCAGTTTTGGTCGTCAATAAAACGAGTTGTGACCTTCATATTTGGGCATATTGCTCGTCGAATATGGAGGATTGTGATTGGAGTGACCTGAATATTTCTAGTGAAGTAATAGTGCCTGGGTTTTCTACGTATTTGTTTACAGATGTAAATCCTCCGGAGTCAGGTTGTGAGGGTTTTTTCGCATTTTATCGATTCCACTTTCCATCTTCCATGAATACCCATTCAATCAGATATGCCTATACACCCGATGTTTGTGCTCCACCAATTGATTGTTTTTGGGTTCCTGAGCAATATGGTTTTGCCGATCTTGAAGAACAATGTATTGGTGAATTAGGAAGAATTCAGGGCTCTTATCACGCCAACCCATCCGCAGGAAGCCATTGTCATATGGTGTTCGATTTTGGTCAATAATACAGCATGATGAAAAATCTTTTTTTTGGCGCAATTGTCCTTTTTACATGGTGTCTGTTTCAGCTATCGGCTGCAGCACAGGTGCCTTTGGAGTACAACTATCACAAGATACTGCACCATGAAAATAGCTGGGCAAGTGGTACGCATTTGCGGATTTCGGCTTCTCCTTTTGACGATTTCATTATTAGTCACATGTCATTAGCCACGAATGTTGCCAGTGCAGAGATGGATATTTCATTGCATCAGGGGTTAGAGCCGATATTGTTGGAAGGGAATGTGAATCACGTTGTTTTTCGTTTGCACAATCCAGACGACCTCACCACAGCGCACCAGTTGTATTTGCGCAGATCCAGCCTTACCGGTGGTACAATTGGAGCGGGCATACAATACTGCGAAAATTTCCTTTCCATTGAAATCAGCCTTGATACCGCAGAGTACATTACCCTCAACGGACAAACAACGTTTGAAAACCCGATTCCCGAAAAACGTGGGAAATGTAGGGTGTTTATTGATTTAGATGGTAATTACCTCGAACACGTGTGTTTAATGTATGTTACCCAGGGATCCTCCGGGGGAAATTTTATTACTAAGACATTTAATAACCTTGCCGGAACGATGGATGCGTCAGTGAGAATTCATGATTTCAATTTTATTGATACGGTGGAGGTGGTTTCCTCAGACAGTACCTATCTACTGTATAGTCCCACAAAAGGCTTTATGTTGTCAGCCGAAACGAGCGATGGTGTTTCGTATGCAGGAACACTCAATTATAATGGCCATCTGAATCAGTTAGCTACACAGGCATTCGAAAACGGAGTAATCCGGTTGTTCGATATAAGAGGAACGGCAGATTTAAACCCTACTGCCACGACCTACAATTATTCAACACCTCCAGGAGAAAGCCATTTAATTATGGTGGCTTATGACGAATACGGGCAGATTGGTTATGTGAATAGGCTCGCCATATTTGATTCTATGCATGATAGTCCAGGTGGGTTTGGCGCAAAATTAATGAGATACAACTCCATGGCTGTAGTCCACTGTTTTTTTGGTACAAGTATTTATGATGGTAATCCGGCAGGCGTATTCAGCGCAATGGTAGAAGAAGACACGGTTGATACCGGAGTGTTGTTTCACACCAATGTTCATGGACAGACTCCGCAGTATCAATATGTAATTGAAGCTGAAACCGGTACGGTGACGTCGGTATATTCCGGAAGATTCCAGTCGACAGGCACAGAGGGTTTTACTTATGTGGGAATTCAGAACTATCATTCAGCTTATTTCGGAAACGGATTGTTTGCATTGCGTGGTATACTAGACATTTATGGAAACAGCCCCACTCGGTTTTTCAGACACTACCCAATAGAGGAAGAATTAACTTTACCAATGAATCCTGATACAGACCACCTAATTGATTATTTGTTGTTTCCTTTAAACCCTGATGAGCCGGAACAGCTTATTCGACTGGTATTTAATTCTATGCCGCCATATTATATCATGACCAATATAGCAAGGGGAAGCGGAAATGATATATTGTTTGGTGGTATCGCCAGGGGAGAAGGAGAAATGTTATTTACAAACGAAGAGTGGGTACCGTTTTCGGCTGATTATTTTAGTGTTGATGGTATATTCATTCACACCTCGGAGATGACGGTAAATATTTCAGAACATAAAAAAGCTGGGGTTCAAATCTACCCAAATCCTACGAGCGGTCACCTTAATATCAGTCGTCAAAGCGAAGAGAACGCCGGGTATATCATATACTCACTCACAGGTTCTGAGATTTCAAGAGGAACTCTTCAAGGCCGAAATGGAACCATCTCTGTTGATGAATTGCAGTCAGGCATGTACTTATTGACTATTACAGGAAAGGATCGAATTCCTATGACGCAGAAGTTCATAGTGAAGTAACGACAAATAAGGCCGGAACAGGATTTATCCCACCCGGCCGTTTTGCTATTTCGGATTCATACTTTTTCCCACACTTTCCTTCGCCACACTTGTGCTCGCCCGCTTTATCGTCCTTCGCTCATTTCTATTTTTTGGCGTCACGCTCTTCTGCTGCTTTTTTAGCACCATCGGCTTGGGTTCATTTTTCACCATGTAGGCTTCCCAAAAATTGGACAGGTTGAAATTAGAAAAAATTTGCTTGATATTCCGCCCGACAAAATCGAAGCGGAAGCGAGCGCTGCTGGAGAGCAACTCACCAGGAATAGATTTTGTCCACGAAGAAAGAGAGTGCATGCTTTTGTGTGCACTCTTTCTTTGTGTGGATATGCCTGAGAAAAACTCATTTTCGAAGGTATTTCTCAGCGTAGAATACCGGCGGTAGTTTTCTGCAGCCGTAGATATGTGCTACGTTGCCGCCGGTCGATTCGACGGGTTTTACGAAGTTGGTCTCAACCCCTGGGATGTTGCGGCCGGAACATGTATTGTGCGCTCCGCGGGCGGTTTGGTGGATGATTTCAGGAATACAGGAAAACCTGTTTTTGGTCGCGAGATAATAGCTGCTTCACCCGGAGCTTTTCGCGAAATCCAGTCCATTGTTGGCAAACATTTTGTACCTTGAACACCATGAGGCTACTTCTGATATTTATAGGCGCGTGTCTGTTTTTTACGGCAAAAGCACAAGACGTTCAGTTGCTTAAAGGTGCCGAGCACCAATATGAGCTCGCCCAGGAGGCCTATGCTGAAGAGCGATACAACGAAGCTTTAAAGTACCTCAATACCAGCATCATGTCGACCAAAAGAAACACTGACATGTATATCCTTCGGGCAAAAGTTTTTTTGGCAATTAACGAGAATAAACGAGCATTGAGAGATCTTCACAAGGCTTCAAGAATTGGTAGCTACAAAGCGGATTTAATGCTCGACTCCTTGCTGGGCAGAACGAAGGAGACAAAAAGTAACCAGCAGTTTATGGAGGACCTGGAGGAGTACCTCAGCGAATAGAACGATTACAAATCGTCGTCATCGTCGTCGTCTTCCTCATCCTCTGCTGACCGTTTCTGGCGTGGAGTTTCTTCGGTATCATCATCGCCATCATCATCGTCAAAATCATCCACGTCATCTGCGATGTCCGAATCATCAGTGTCAAAGTCATCCATGTCATCATCATCGTCAGAATCGTCGTCCTCCATGGCTTCGTCCATTTTGGCGGCGAGCTGCTTGCTGACTTTAATGAGATAAATGTCGTCCTCGTAGCGAATTTCAACTGCTTTTACGAGCTCTCCCAAATGATTAGTGAAGGTGATGAGATCATCCTCGTCAATTCCCTCGGGATAACGATTGTTGAGAATATCCAGAAGCTCCGGAGTGATGTTCTTGTAGTCCTTGATAATCCGTTTCATGCCTACCGCAGAGTTTGAGTGTAGCCAGTGTTGTGTTCAGGGACGAAACTAATAAATGAAACGAATGATGCGCGAACGAGGTCAAAAAAATTGTGATGTCATTGATATTGGGGCTTTAGATATCCCTTCAATAGAGAGCCTCCTTTCCATGTTCCCAACGATTTATATGGCTGCAGACGGGTAAACATCTCTTCCCTAAACCCGTCATTCTCACGGGTGACACGAACCGCCTCTCCATGAAATGTTTGCATGGCAAAAGACTCCATTTGTTCTTTGCTCTCCCAGATGCTAAAAGTGGCCTGCTCCATCAGCGGAACCTCCCCTACCCCTTTGGTAAAGACCAGCCCGGGGTAATCTTCATGTTCGCGACTCACACGCGGAACCATTTTCCAGAATCTGAATAAAAACCGAGGTTTAAGTGTGGCCCGCGTCAGAGCAGCGATTAACTCGTTGTTTGGGTTCGGTGAGGAAACGCGCCATTGGTCAAACCCACTCCACGAGCCACGCGAACTGATAGGTTTAAGGAAAACCGTGAATTGCTCCTCGCTGTGTGACTTAAATTCATCCATCAGAGCACTTTGCATATAAGCCTCTGCTGCTGACTCATCGCGCCACACCCCGAGCATCCCGTAAACACTGAAGTCGGGCCAGATGCTGTAGCCGTAACCACTTCCGGTTCCGAGGGGCTTGAAAAATTCCATACCCTCCATCTTCCGCATCGGAGCACGGGCACTGTACATTTGTTTCATGCCCCATACCTTGTTAAAGCCGCGGTAGCGGAAAAACGAGACAGTTACAATCTGATCGGTGGATGATTCAGCCATTTTTTTGATGGAGTGTCGCACAAAACTATTCTAATATTGTATTTTGATTACAACCCAACAAGCCGAAAGTTGAAAATTGCGGTAATCGGGGCAGGAATCGGAGGGCTCGGAGCAGCTATCCGCCTAAGCCTCAAAGGTCATGAGGTAACAGTTTTTGAAGCCAACAACTATGCGGGTGGCAAACTCACAGATATT
>SKUL01000283.1 GCA_007129985.1 Flavobacteriales bacterium | reverse complement strand
GTTTCGCTGCACCGGCCAGGTAACCGGGCGATATCTCCAATGGCATTGAGACGCACTTCGTTTTTGTGGAGTGCATCCACCTCTTTCAGCAGCGTGCTCACCAGGAGGTCCATTAAGGCATCCACTTCGTTTTTAGGGCGATTCCAGTTTTCTGTAGAGAAGGCGTACAGGGTCAGAAATCGCACACCAGTCTCTATGGCAGCCTCGAGAGCTTCGCGCACTGCTTCCACACCACTCATGTGACCCACAACGCGTGGCTCACCGTGGTTTTTAGCCCAGCGCCCGTTGCCGTCCATGATGATGGCTACGTGAGAGGGAACTTTATGCGGATCAATTTGCTTTTTAATGCTCATTCGGGCGATTCAAAGTCGGCAAAGGTCATGATTCCATATGACACTCAAAAACCAAATATTTAATTGGGTTTGGGACACTTAATTCGCATAGGCCCCAGACGGATGGTAATACTGAGGTTGGTGTATGCGTACCAGTCGTTATTGTCTGGGTTTCCGCGACTCATGCCGGTATTTGTGCCGTCGGGTCTGCCCGGCAACAACGACCGGTCTGCCAACTCAACGGCTGCGGGTCCGCTGTATGTCAAGAGCAAATCAGGGTCAACATAGTTTCCGCTGACGTCATCAAGGTAGTCAGTAAAGGTCATTCTGAAACCGTACTCTAACGCCAGGCCCACCCGACCGGTGATATTCATCTTAAAACCCATTCCGAAAGGTATGGCAAACTGTCCCAGAGCATATCCGTTTTGCGCGTTGGGTCGGTTTTGGCCCTCGGTTCCCAAGGGATGAAGCTCAACCCAGCGGTCGTTGAACTGAGCCTGCGGGTTCATTCTGAAATATGCCAATCCGCCAAATACATAGGGAGTGTAAGGCCGGGTACGGTCACCAATTTCATAGCTGAAAAAATTAATCTCCAACAACATAGATAGCTCAACGATGTTGCTTCTGAAGTGAAGATTGCGGTTTGCGCGCCACGCATTGGCGTCTCCTTCATCATGTGCTTCAACGCTTGTGTACAAAAAATTGAAACGGATTGCATGCCGGTCGGTGAGGTTGGTGCGCACGTAGGCACCACCGCCAAAGCGCGGATAATGTGTAAAATGTGTGTAGGGGTTCAGGTCGCCGATGTAATAAGACGAACCACCATGAAAGCCGATTTCGCTGTACTGAGCGCCGGCATTCATTACTCCCAGAAACAGGCATCCGATGAGGGCTGTTATTCGCATTTGATAGACCTATTTAATGGCACCACAGCCGATTTATTGTGCCAAAGGGGTGCAAAGGTAAAACAATTACGGCAGCCACCTGATTAGTTGCGCTTATCGAGGCCCCACATTAACTTGTTTCTAATGGTCTCCACAAAATGATGGCCTGGCAAGCGCAAAAAGCGCATGGTAAACCCGGCTTTTCTGATTTCGAGCGTGTGGGTGTTTTCCATTGTTTCAGAGCGAGAATCGAGCGATACCAGGTGCTGGTTGTCCCTTCCTTCCACCACCAACTTAATGATGGCGCGGTCGGGTACCACCAAAGGTCTAATGTTGAGGTTATGAGGTGCGATTGGAGTGATCACAAAGGTTTCACTTTCGGGTATTACGATGGGTCCGCCGCAACTCATGGAGTAGGCGGTAGAGCCCGTTGCAGTACTCACAATCAAGCCGTCGGCCCAGTACGAAGCTATGTACACCCCGTTTACAAAAGCACTCACAGTAATCATGGATGAGCGGTCGTTCTTGTGCACTGCCACTTCGTTGAGCGCCCAATTAACCGGAGTGAAAAGATCGGCACTGCTCTTTACCTCCAGCACGCTTCGGCTCTCAATTTCGTAGGATCCATCTCTTAAGGCCTGTATGATGTCATCTATCTGATCTGTGCTTACAGACGACAAAAACCCGAGCCGACCCGTGTTGATTCCCAGCACAGGGACTTCACGGTTTTGAATATGCACCAATGTGTTGAGAATGGTACCGTCGCCACCAATGCTGATCATAAGGTCGGGTTGCCCCAGATCCTGATGTCCGCTAAAACGTTTCGAATATTGCCTTCCTAAATGTTGCTCGATGAATTCCGCAAACTCATTGAAAACCGTGAGCCGGTGCCCGTGTTCATCCAGTTCACGCAGCAAGCGGGTGATACCAGGAAAGTACACCTTGTCAAACGATTGACCGAATAGTGCGATGTTCATACCCGCGGGTTTTTGCACTACATATTGAGGTACTTCATCAGCTCCTCGTAGCGGCTGTGCAACAGTTCATCCATTTTGCTTTCATGGTAAGAGGCGCTCACAGTGTAGTTAAATCGGTTAAAAGTCTGAATGATTCCGCTCAAATCGCTTCGGTTGATTTTCAACGTAAGCTCTATGCGGGTAGAATCAGAGTGACTGGTAACAAAGCTACTGAGAATTTTTGCATCATTGCCCTCCACGATACGCGCCACCTCACTCATGCTGTAGTCGTTTTGGTTGAGGTCAAGAACGATGATGCTGCCGGGGTCGCGCACCGATGAAAACTGCGCAACCTGGTGAATCAGGCTCTCTGTGGTGATGCAGCCCAGGTAGTGCTCGTGCTCATCAGTTACCGCAACGAGACTCAGTCTGAACTCAGCAATAAGCTTAATAATGTCGAAAACGTGCTGGTTCATCAGCACAAAAATCCGATGTAAAGCGTTTTCGTGAGCAGAAATAGGGTCTTCAAGATCCTCAATTGCTAAGGCATCATCTTCCATGACAAGACCGAGATACCTGCTGCCCGAAACCACAGGAACCTGCACCACGCGGTATTCCTCCATGATTTGCAAGGCCTTTAAAAAGGAATCTGAAGGCTCCAGGCAGGGAACAATATTGGTTTTTATGTCGGATGCGGTCATCATCTCGCTTCGGGTTGTACTAACTTTGCTGCACAAAGCAAATAAAAGACTTTTTTCATGACGAGGCTCAGCGTAAACATCAATAAGGTTGCCACTCTGCGAAACGCAAG
>SKUL01000304.1 GCA_007129985.1 Flavobacteriales bacterium | reverse complement strand
TCTCCACGGATGCAGCCTTCTCACAAAGCTCTCCGATAAAATCATCGAGGTATGCAACACGTTCTTCCAGCCAGTTGCGGGTGTATTGTAGCACATCGGGCTCATAGCTGTATTCCGGCCAGGCCATTTCCTCACGGTAATACACACCATTGGAATACAGGTTGTCGTGGTGACCTTGCATCCGCGCCATCATTGAGTCTGTATGGAGAACGCCTTCACGCAAGGTAAACCACCGCTCCTGTACCAGCGATGCAAATTCGTGTTCCTCACAGGCATCCAGAAAACGGTCGTACAGGCCGTTGCTGAGAATGTCCTCGGTCTCGTCCAATATGGTTCCGTCGTAGTTGTAACCCAACACGGCATCGAGGTCCCACGGGACATAAAAGTAGGGCGCCCCGGGCTGAGTGCGCGCGATAAAGATGTTCTTGCCGGTGTTATCTTCCGCTCGCAAAAAGTTTAGAAACAGAAAGTAATCCACTGCATTTCCCGTGTGAAAGTGGGCATTGATATCTTCCGTGAACACGGTGTCTTCCGTCTGCATTACAAAAGCCTTCATGTCGAAAAAGTCTGACCAATCAGTGTGTTCTTCTTCGCGGGGATACTTTTTCTGGTAGCCGTCAAACCAGCGGTTTTGGTTGTTGTAGAAGGGCAAAAAACTGAATAACACCGTACCGGAGCCCCAGTCTTTGGCTTTATGAAGCTCGCCGTAGGCATCACTACCTTCCTCCCAAGAATTGATTTTGAGCTGCTTTCGGTCTATTCGTTCGGTGAGCAGATACACGCCCATGTAGCTGCCGTTTCGGAAAATCTCCACGTGTCTGCCCCGGGATCCCGACAAGGCATCAGGCTCCTGGGTCGCGTAATGCGGGGTGTGAATTTCACTCCAAAGTTCGTGGCATGAACGGTTTCGGATACGAAGTGGCTCGTTGTATTGTGCGAGTAAAATCCAATCGTCATCACTTCTCAAATCAAGTAGTTGGATGTTTCGGGTTCGGCTCCCTTCGGGGTCGAGCCAAAACTCCAATCGCATGGATTTCTTGGGGAAAATCAATGAAAATGTTCCACGGTAATTGAGACCGGCGTTGGATTGAATCTCGTTGCCATTGGTTTCAGTCATACGAAACTGAGCCGGACGACGCTCATCCGTATCCATCTCCTCCTCCATGTCAATATGAATCAGCGGAAGCTCCGTGAAATAAAACACATATTCCTTTCCACCGCGGTTCACCGTGTAGGGATAACCTACCACAAGGGTATCTGCCGGTGTATTGAATGTATATTCCTGACCATCAAGCATCAACACGTCCGCCCCATCACTGTACATCAGATTCAGCAGGTAGGTATCCTGGTTGCTCACAATCAGCCCGCGTTCGTTGTCTATACCGTACCAATTGCTCCCCAGTTGCAGGGTCTGAGCCATCGCGTGCACGGAAACGAGCGCCAAAAGCACAGCCACCCCGAAGCGGAGCAAAATGGTTTTCATCTGAAGGACTGAATGTGACACGGCACTGCTTATACCAAAACCGTACCCATCGGGTTACGGTCTGTTTTTCGGGGCGCAAAGGTACAAAACCCGATTTTAGCGCTCAACAGCCGGATTGGATGCCGGAATAGCGGCAATCAACTGCTTGGTGTATTCGCTCTGCGGATTGCGGTAAATCTTGTCGGCGTTGCCCATTTCCTCTATGCGGCCCTGATTCATCACCACCATGCGGTCGCTCATGAATTTTACCACGGAGAGGTCGTGAGAGATGAAGATGTAGGTAAAGTTGAATTCCTTCTTCAGGTCGTTGAGCAGGTTGAGCACCTGCGCCTGCACCGACACATCGAGTGCTGAAACCGATTCATCGCAGATAATGAACTCCGGATTGAGTGTGAGCGTTCGGGCAATCACCACGCGCTGCCGCTGCCCCCCCGAAAACTCGTGTGGGTAGCGGTTAAAGTGCGCCGATTGAAGCCCCACTTTTTCAAGAAGCTCAACGACCTTTTCGCGGCGGTCGCGGTTGTTGGCCCCGATGCCGTGCACCTGCATGGGCTCCATCAGGGCCTGACCCACAGTAAGTCTGGGGTTGAGCGAGGAATACGGGTCCTGAAAAATGATTTGCAGGTTCTTACGCAAGGGCCTCATTTCAGATGCGCTGCATGAAGTGATGTCTTTTCCGCGATAAAGGATTTGACCCCCGGTAGGCTCGGTCAGCTTAAGGATGGTTCGACCGAGGGTGGTTTTACCGCAGCCCGATTCACCCACAAGGCCGAGGGTTTCGCCGGGATAGACTGAAAAACTCACATCATCCACGGCTTTCACGTGGTCAACGGTGCGTTTAAACAGCCCTTTGCGGACAGGAAACCACTTTTGCAGATGACGAATCTCCAGCATGGGCTCCTGTGCGTAGAGTTTTTCTTGATGGGCAGCTATTTCCGGGGGGGTATAGGCCAGTTGCGCCTGTGTTACTTCTACCGATTGTTTTTCCCCGGCATCTACAAAATCGGCAATCACGGGCAAGCGCTTCAAACGGCGGTCGAGCGGTGGCCGGCAGGCAAGCAGGCCCTTTGTGTAGGGGTGCTGCGGTTGGAAGAAAACCTTTTGGGTTGGGCCTTCCTCCACCACTTTTCCGCGGTACATCACCACAACACGGTCGGCAATTTCCGCCACTACACCAAGGTCGTGTGTGATGAAAATCACTCCCATTCCGCGCTCCTTTTGCAAATTCCGGAGCAACTCAAGGATGGTTTTTTGCACGGTTACGTCCAGCGCGGTGGTAGGCTCGTCGGCAATAAGCACTGAGGGCTCGCAACTCAGCGCCATGGCAATCATCACGCGTTGTTTCTGCCCACCGCTGAGCTGATGCGGATAGGAATCGTACATCGCTTCGGGTCTCGGCAGCTTTACCTCCTTAAAGAGGGCGATGGTTTTTTCGCGGGCTTCTCTGAGCGAACATTTCTGGTGCACCACAATGGCTTCGGCCACCTGCTTGCCGCATTTCATCACAGGATT
>SKUL01000196.1 GCA_007129985.1 Flavobacteriales bacterium | reverse complement strand
ATGCCGATTTCATCATGGCGCGCATCGGGTATGAGTATTTCCTCGGCTTCCTCCTTGTTTCTGTTGTGCAAATGTGAGCCTTGCACACCGAGGGTGTTCTCGAGGTTTGAACTTGTTCGATGTGCCACACGAGCATTGTAGAATAAGTGAGTTTGGAACAAGCCGAGGTCAACCTCGTCGAATTCATCTTCAATTTCCTCGCGATCGTTGATGTGATAGCTAAGGTGTAGGGTAGTAGTCCAGCGATTGTGCACGGTGCTTTGGCTGTAAGACAGAATGTGATCCTGTACCTTTTGAAAAGGGAGTTGCATGGCTCGGTCAAAGCGGGTGGTTGCCAGACTTTCATCGTCGTCCATTTCGTCGTCTTCAATGATGCCCAGTTGCTGGTTGTGATAGGTGTAGCTTAGTTTGTTTCGGAAATTTTTCTTTTTCAGCCCCAGGTGAATACGACCCGTTTCTGAGCGGAATCTCGAGTTCCCAATTACGCGGTTGTTTCCGTCAACGTAGTCGGCATGATTCTCAATGGCACCATCTGCAGCGATAAAAAAACCATTGCTAAATGACTTGCCCAAGGATGCGTAAGGCCTATATCCTCCTGACACACTATTAAAAGTTGCCCCTGCCTGACCGGTAAGTTGGGTGCTTTCGAGGTAGCGCTCATCGTCGCGCACCATGATGACTCCGCCAATGGCTCCCGAGCCGTACAATATGGAAGCGGGTCCTTTGATGACCTCCGTGCTTCTCACCCCCAGATCATTCACCCCCAAGCCGTGATCCGCACCCCAGGGGTGATTTTCAAGTTTGTTGCCCTGGTAGATGGTCACAACCCGAGAAAAACCCAGACCGCGTATAATAGGCTTCACGATACCGTGCCCCATTTCGGCACCTGTGATACCCGGCGCTTCGGTAAGTTGTCCCATCAAGCCCGATGGACTTCCTTTGCGCTCAATGGCGTCGGCTCGTATGGTTTCCATACTATATGGCGACCAGTTTTGCAAACCGGTTTGCTCATCTACGATTTCTACTTCACGCAGGTATTGGTGTGCAGGCTGTAGATAAAAATTACGCTCAATAGTGCTTCCAGCAGGCACGGTAAGCGAATCTGTAAGAGGAGCGAACCCAAGGCATCGCAGCTCAATTTTGTAGTGCCCTTCATCAAGGTTATCCATTCGCCATTGCCCGTCCTGACCAGAAGTAGCTGAGTGGTTACCAGGTTGAAGGGTTACAAAGACAAAAGGAACAGGCTTGCCCTCGCTATACACAAAGCTCTTGATAGTTGATTGCGCCTCTGAGTAATAGCTGATAAGCGTAAATGCCAAAGTGATGAACGAAATCGCTGAAGCGGTAAATGCGTTATTCATGGTGCTCGCGGATTTGAATTTGAGCAAAGGTAAAAAAGAAATTAGATTAGACTAAAAAAAATATTACCCCTAGCAAATTAAACGATTTGCCAAAAAAAAAGCTGGCGGGTTAGGCCAGCTTCCTGTGACTTAAATGTGATTAATTACAGTGCGTCTCAATCAGCGAATCAACTTCACCGTCGTCGTAGAGCTCGTTGTACCCGTATTTCAAGGATTTCTTTAGGTCGTTGCATGCGCGTTTTATTCTACCCTCAGTGGCAATGGTTACCAGCGCCCGTACTTTCAGTGCAAAAGGATTGGCGGGCATGTTTTGTATGGATCGATTGACCGTTTTAAGGGCCTCGTCGTAGTCTTCAAGTTTAAAAAGTGCGTAAGCCTTGTTAGCGAGAGCAATGGGCTGTTGTGGGTCGTATTTCAGCGCCTCGTCAGAATAAGACAGCGATTCGAGAAACATCCCGATTCTCGCATAGATGTAGCCCACGTTGATATAGGTGTCCATGATGTATGGATTGAGAGCCAAAAGCATTTGAAGGTAGTGCGCTGCTTGTTTCGTGTCGCCCATTTCGTATAGAACCAGCGCCATATTTTCGAGTGCTTCGGCGTTGGCAGTATCTTTGGCCAGTCCTTTTTCATAGTTTTCTGCACTGCGCTGAAAATCGCGAAGAAGCCTGAATGCATCACCTCTGGCAATTTGAGCTTCAGCAACTTGTTTGGCAGTCATCTCAAGCGCTTCGGCATTTTGAATGTAAATGAGTGCAGAATCAGGTAGTTTGTTGTAGTTAAAATACTGCGCTTTCAATAAATGCATTTTGGGGTTTTTGGGCTCCAGTTTCACTGCTTCGTTAATATCAGTGATAGCGCGCCGGTCTCTTCCTAAAAGCAAATTGAGTGTTCCACGGCTGTGATAGAACAAGGCGTTGCCCGGGTCGGCGGAGATGGCTTTTCCATAAAGGCTTTCGGCTTTACTCCAGTTTTGTTCTTTTTCTGCCTTACGTGCTTCACCGTATAAGCGCATGGCTTCTTCATTATTCTGCGCGCTGGTACTTTCGGTTAAAGCAAAAGAAGCAACAAGCGTAATAAATACGGCTAAAGAGAAGTTTTTTGTCATGGCAATCAAGTTCTGCAATGTGTGTTAAACGGCTCAATGATACGACATACTGAGCGAATTGTTATCACCGAATTACAGAAATGGTGCCATTTTGCTCAACCACTTTACCTTGGATGGTCCGGCCTTTGAACTTATACACAAAGGTTTCGCTGCTGCTGTAATAGCTGGAACCACTTATACTGCCATTCCATTTATTGCCCTTCATATCAACGGAGTGAAAGACCAACTGGCCGTTGCGGGCAAAAATCCACAGCTCCGTTTCGGCGAAGTTGCCGGCGTGTACTTCAAACAAGTCGTTGATGCCGTCTTCATTGGGTGTAAAAGCATTCGGAATAAAAAGCGTGTGGCTGCAATCTTCGGTTTCGAGCCAGATATCCAGCTCAACCGCACCGCACATGTTTGCAGCAGTGATCGTATATAATCCCGGGTCGCGAAGGGTGGTGGTCGCAGTTTCCGGTCCGTGCGACCAGTTGATCTCGTCCGCGTTTTGCACCCATGGAGAAATCTCAATACGATCACCGTCGCAGAT
>SKUL01000281.1 GCA_007129985.1 Flavobacteriales bacterium | reverse complement strand
GCGCGCAATCACATCAGAAGCAGCAAAGTCAATATTATCAGGCACGTTACCTTCTTTCATCGTTGGGCTTGGTCAAGCAAATCGTTTAAATCTCTTTTCACCGAAGCATACGGCAATGGTTTACGCAGCGCTTTTTCCAAATAAGTTCGGGCTTTCTGGGGCTCGCCACGCTGCAACCAATACTCGCCCACAAGCGCGTATCCCAGATAGTAATCAGGGTTGAGGGCGATATAATCATCCAAAGTCTGCTCATCTTCAAGTAACTCGCGCTTTCTTAGAATCTGCTGCATAAAAGTGGCCCAGCTTCTGAAACGCTCAAAATCCTGCATGGCAGGGGTATGCACCCAGGGGTGGGGAGCGATGCGCAAGCTGTCCACAGACATTGACACGCCGGGCTGCGGGGCAATTTCGCCAAAAATGGCGTTCAAATCATAGGCGGTAAAGGCACCCATCTGCCAGGGAGAAGACGACACCCAAGCCATGCCGGCAGAGGGCTTGAAGATAACGCCGTGGTGTGCAATGAGCTGATTGATGGCCATGGGATTTCCCAGTCCAAGCGACTCTCCCCCCACTCCGCCTTTGTGGCGCAGCACTTCCGCAAGGTCTTCGGCATGCAGCGATGCGGTATCGAGCAAACTGTGCATCAGCTTATAGCGATAAGGTGAATCAGAAGTTTCTTTCCAGGTTTGGTTGAGCTCGGTATCGCGCAGAGCATCACTCTGAAAATGGTTGGAGCAAACCAGTGGAAATGTTTCGGGGCGAAAGAGATGTGCTTCATGGGGTGTTTTCTCGATAATGGCCGCAGCGTCGTCGCGGGCAGAGGCAATCAGCAGCGATTCTGACACAAAGGTTTGTCGCTTTTTGGCAATGGCAAGCGCCTCATCAATGGTGGCTGCATATTGTAAAATTTCGCGCGCAAGGATAGAAATGGGCGTAGCCGACGACGTTGGAACCTCCGAGGGTGCCGCATTAAGGGTTATGGTGAGCCCGGCCTGGTTCATCCCCGACACCACGCCAATCATACCCGGCCATGTTACCGAAAGAAAGGCGTAACCGCTGTCGGGCTTCACGAGCGCCACAATTTTGTTTTCGGCAAAACCATCACCCACGTAAAAATCAAAGTTGCGCCCCACCACAAGTTGGCCATCTTCATCTTCGGTAGCAAAAGAAGTACAACCCACCAGCGCAAGATTTTGAAGCGCATGACCAATGTCATGAGCCGCGTGGTAATTCATGGCCCGGTCGTATTTCTGGCTCACAAAATCAAAGGTATCGGGCATGTGCATGGCCACCCCGTAGATTTCCTGCTGGTATTCGTTGATGACATGCTTGCTCATGTTTCGGTTGAAGAAACCCACCAGGTACTTCAGAAAACGGAGATAGCTTTCGTTGGGCACCAGTTCACGAATCTGGTCAATAAAATGTTTCTCTTGCACATACAGCAAATCTTCAGCGAGTTTTCCGTGTACCACTCCCCTGCGAAAGGCGTTTCCTTCGAGGTACATTTCCCAATTTCCGTCGGGGTTCAACACCAAAAATGACTCCCCCAATCTTCGGTCGGTGTGGCTGCGATGTTCCGCTTTGAGCGACATCAAACCTTTGTCCTGCAAATCGGGAGCTTGCAAGGTGGAAACGCTTTTCACGTACATGAAGAAGCCCACGACCAGTCCCAGAAAAACCAGCAGCACTATACCCGAAATCTGTAAAAATCGTCTCATTTCAACTTTGCGCAAAGATAACGTCGCAAAGCGATTGCAGGCCGCAACTGTGTTGTACCTTCGCAAAAACTCCTTTGCTTATGAATGCAGGTACGGCGCAGTTTACGAAAACAATCACCATCTTTGGCCTCTTTGCCTTGCTTATGGCCCAATGTACAACGGAAGATACGGCGCGCGAGTTCAACCTGCAAGGTCATCGTGGATGTCGCGGTTTGATGCCTGAAAACACCATTCCTGCCTTTATAAGGGCGGTTGAAATTGGCGTAAACACGCTGGAATTGGATTTGGCGGTTTCGTCAGAGAATGAATTGATTGTATCGCACGAGCCGTATTTCAACTCAGATATTTGTCTGGATCCCGAGGGAAGGGAGTTTGGCGACAATCAGGCGCTTGAGTACAACATTTACAAAATGACCTACGAGGAAATCGCGGCGTTTGACTGTGGCTCAAAACCTCATCCGCGCTTTCCGCATCAGGAGAATTTCACCGTTTCCAAGCCGCGCTTGACTGATGTGATTGACGAAGTGCATGCCTACTGCCGCGCGAACAACATTCCGCTCCCCGAGTGGAACATGGAGATTAAATCGCGGCCCTACACCGACGATTCGTACCACCCAAGGCCCGAAGTGTTTGTTGAATTGCTGCACAATCTTTTGGTAGAAAAAAACATCACCGAAAAAAGTACCGTGCAAAGTTTTGATATCCGGGTGCTGCAAGCTTACCGCGAACACGCTCCCGAAGTTCGACTTGCTTTGCTGATTGACAACAACCTTAGCGGACCCCAAAACATTGAAAAATTGGGTTTTGTGCCGGAGATTTACAGTCCGTATTACGTAATGGTAACACCCGATTTGGTGAAATGGTGCCACGGTGAGGGAATGCTCATTTATCCTTGGACGGTGAACGAAAAGCCCGCCATGCAGCAAATGTTGGATTACGGTGTGGATGGCTTGATAACGGATTATCCTGACCGTTTTCACGAATTGACCAATAATCAATAGTCGTCCAGAAAACGCTCTCTCACTGCCGGGTCAGGCAAGGGACAGGCGTCTAGTTTTCCGAACCAGCGGTAGCGATTACGCGCAACCCAGTCGTAGATAATATTGGAGAATGAACGCGGCAGCCAACCGAAAAGCAGAAAAATACGGGGCCATCCTCGCAAATGACGAACGATTCTGAAAAATGCTGCTGATTTCTCATGGCTTGTTCCGGCATCAAGCACCACTACTGAGTTCAGGTTTTGCCGCTGTGAGGTAGTGAGGTGCTTTTCGGCAATTTTTCCCTGCAGGGTGGCAAAGCGAAAAACCTTGTTTTTATCGTACTTCAACACCCATTGCACGGAGCGGTTGCACAATCCGCAGATGCCGTCGTAGAAAAGGATGGGATGTTCGGCAGTTTTGCTCATGTTTCCTGGGTATCCAATCAAGCAACCACCTGAAGGGCGGGATGTTTAATCGTTCTGTTCCTGCTCCGTTTCGATGGCTCGCTTGATGTTGATTTTTTTACCGTCGAGGTAGGGAACCACAAATGCATCGCCAATTCGTTTCTCACGAATGTAGGCTTTGGCGCGCGAAGCATCCTCATAGCTCGTGAACATCCCCGCGTAGTAGCGGATTTTTCCGTCGCCAAGGTCTTCGCCGGTAATCGGAAAAAGCCCGTGAAATGCATCCTGACCATCCGCTTTAAAGAAGTAGCCAAGCTGTATTCTGTACACCAGGCCTTCGGGAAGCGGCTCGTTGATTCCCACGTTGCGGTCGTCGTAGTAACCGTGGCGGTCGGTTTCAAAGCTTCCATCAGAACCCGTGCCGGAAGCTTGCCCCTCTGAATCAGCGCTTAAAGTTTCATCCTGTTCTGCACGTATTTTTTGCATCTGCTTGTTGGCCTTCAGGAAGAGGTCATCCAGTCGTTCTTTCTCTGCCAGCAGGGCAGCCAGCTCCTTCTCCAAGCGCTCACGTTCTTCGGGGTCGGTTGTTTGTGCAATGCGGTCTTGAATTTCCTTGATGCGTTCATTGATTGCGGTTAGCTTCTCCTCCAGATCGAGCAACAAGCGCGTAAAAGCCTGCTCATCGGCATCCAAACGCGCTACGTGAAAATCGGCTTCAAGCTGCTGATATTGGAAATCCTCTTCGTCGGGCTCCAAACCTTTCGCCAGGTGTAAAGAAGCCTTGTAGAAATCAATCTTGGCATGCATGAGGTCGCTCAGCACAGCTTCTACGTATGCTTGCATGCGAGCCAGTTTGTTGAAGGGATAAACGTGTCGCAATACCTCATCGGCTATGCTCAACCGCTTTCTTCCTTTTTTAAGGAGATTCTCAATGGTATCGTTTGGAAGCATGAGGCTTGACGCGCTCCCTGCAAGTTCATTTGATTTCCGGATGTAGAACAACACGGTATCCACGTCAGCGCGAAAGTCAGATAAATCCGGGCGATTTCCAGCTTGAAGTGAATACTGGTAGGCCTCTTCGGCATAACGCGCTGCCGAAAGTGCAGCATTTTGTGCTTCGGCATTTTGGTAATAACTACGTTCAATGTAATCTACAGGCTGCGCAAATGCAGTCTGAAACATTGTAAAAACCGCTACACAACCGATGAGAATGAACCGTTTCATGCGCAATGACAATGATAGCTTCATCATGCCAAAAGTCGCCGGAAGTTGCGGATTGTTTTCAACAAAAACACGGTGACAATTTTAGGTCTGAAAGCTTGGTGGTGGTAGAAATGACCTGCATATTTGAACATGCCAATCTGTTTCCCTATGCGTCGCCTCACCCTCACCGCACTATCCGTTTGCTTGTGTGCAACTTACGGCTTTTCGGAGCCACACAATCCCGCTAATGAAACAGACCTCACAAAGTACTCTTTGCTGCTGCAAAAAAAGCCAGGCGGGCAGCCTCCCAAAATTTTCAACGGTTTCTCTCTTGGGGCGAATGTGGGTGTGAGCTGGTTCATGGGAGATTTGGCTGCTTACAAATTTGCTCCACCACTTGACCAGTTGAGCGGAAATACCGGTTACAACTGGAGCGTGTTTGCGCGGCGCGAAATCAAGTATGGACTGGCTGCCAAACTTCAGTTCGACAAAGGAACCCTGAACGGCGGGCGTGCAGTAGGAAATGAATCTCCCCACGTGCGATTTGAAACGGACTATCAGGCCATCAACCTTATGCTGAGCTTTGATTTGGTGGGTGCTGTTTCCAAACCCGATCACAATGGGCGGTTTTATCTGCTCGCGGAGATTGGTGGAGGTGTCACCTTTTACCGCTCTCTAAGTTTTTGGGGCGAAGGGCCGGAATTGGTGCGCGATTTTGAAGGATACACCACCCAGGATGAACCGGCCACACAACGCTACCAGAATATGGAACGTGCCCCGATGGCTCGCACCATGAACATTCCGGTGGGACTTACCGCAGGCTACATGCTCAACCACCGGCTTGATGTAAACGCTCAGGTTACGCTCAACAACGTAATGACCGACCGACTTGAAACCTGGGCACGCGACCGCTCGGCACGGGACAAGTACGCTTTTGCTACCATTGGCTTGCGTTACAACTTTAACCGCACCGAGGATGATTTTCCGGAGCGGAAAAGAAAGAAGAACAAGAAAAAATCAGGTAAAAGCGACAAGGTTTCTCCCAACGAGCTTGATTTGGGGGACAAACTGAAGCCGGTAAAAGGATTCAAATCGCGTAAAAAGCGCGAAGATGAGCTTATGCGTGCCATGATGCGCATGTATGAGCTGCAACTTCAACTGTTCCA
Source organism: Flavobacteriales bacterium (assembly GCA_007129985.1). Taxonomy (GTDB): domain Bacteria; phylum Bacteroidota; class Bacteroidia; order Flavobacteriales_D; family SKUL01; genus SKUL01. The sequence continues at coordinate 5,859 of SKUL01000281.1, read as the reverse complement.
GCTTCAGTACCTCACCCACTAAGGTTAAAACCCGAAATAAGCTCCCGCCTGAATGGTCACGGTTTCACCCATCAGGAAAGGGTGTGCATAGTGGTCGTTTCCACTCACATTTCGGTACACCCCGCTCAGAAATAATCGTGCATCGTGTACTACCTCGTAGTCAACGCGCAGTCCGATTTCCCAAGACTTCCAGTCAACAAATTCCATGAACTCCAGCCCCATGACGTTGGCATTACCAAAAACGATATCGTACACGTGGGCTGGTCCTTTTTCTGCCCACACAGAATAGAGCGAAGTTCTGAAACGTCGGATGGGCCGATAGCTGATTTCGGCATATAGCTCCTGCCCGTTTTCACCGAGGTAGTGCCCAAGGTTGTAGCGATTGCTTTCGTAGGTGGTGCTGGCAATCTGATGGCGATAGGTCCAGGGATAGGTACGCGTATATTCGGCGGTGACATCAAGGTTCGGAAGGATATTGCTGTACCTCGCTCCTGTTTTGATACTCCAGATATTGGTATGCATTTCGGAATCGGTGAGGTTTCGGATGCTCAATTCATCCAAAAACCACGTTGCATACCAGTGAATTTTCTTGAGGCTCCGCACGCTGATATCGGCAAACATCTGCGCATTTTGCCCCACCTGACTGCTACCGGCGCCGCTGTAGGTATGGTCAACCGCCCTGAAAAACATAAACGGAATAAAGTACAGCGGCTGTAAACCCGTTTCGCTGTAAATCATGGAATTACCCACCGACACAAACAGGTTTTTTACCGGCTTAATGGTGAACATGTTGATGGCTATGTTCTTGTTCATAAACACTTGCCGCTGTCCGTGGGGCGTGAGATAGGTGCGGGCGCTGTCAATTTCTTCACTCACCAGCCATCCGTGTATGTAGTTGAATTCAAACCAGTGAACAGGGTTCAGTTTAAAATCGAGATATACAAACGATGGTGCTCGCCCCGAGAGGATGTTGGCGTGGCGGTAGGTGTTTCCCCACTGTGGACGGTCTTTCACCAAACCGATACTTCCCCAGTTCCAGCTATAATGAATGCCGGCCATGATTTCGCTGAAATCACTTCGCTGACCGCCAATAAACTCACCCTGATTGTATTTAAAATTTTGGCCCGGAAGAACAGTGAGATGGTGATGCGCGCTGAGAATCTCATTCACACCACTATCGCGCAGACGGACATAAGCCCCAAGGTTTTTGCCGAAAGTAGCCCATGCTTCACCACCGATGGTACGCTGAAACACAAGCCCGTTTTCGTTCAGCCAGCCCATTCCTCCGCCTAAAGGATTCACCGTCACCTTGAAAGTTGAATCACTGTGGTAGAACAAATCCCAGCGGCGGTTCCAATCTTTTCCAACGTGTGTTTCCTTGCCAAAATCACGTAGGTAATACTCCAGTTCCTGTCTTTGCCGGCGATTGAGCTCGTGCGTGAGTGAATCCTGCACCGCGTGGAGCCACTCTGATATGCGCTCCCGCGAATAAGGCTTGATGGCACTGTTTACCTCGATGAGTTTGAGGTTGGCCAGCTCGTCCACAAAATCGTACACCGTGGTTGATACCGGCTGATACACAAACTGCGCCTGCGTAATGAAGGGCAGACTCAGTGCAGTGATGATGAGGATGCGAAACAGTTTCAAGCGCTTCGTGCTTTTCTCAGCACAATATTATTAAACGCTTTGAAACCGTAGTTGAAATCGGTGGTAATAGGCGATTTTAAATAAGCCTTGATGTATCGCGCCTCCGACTCCATGATTTCCTGCAAATTGTGAGGCATATCAGCGTAAAACGGCGGAATCAAGCCGGGCTTTCCCTGAAGCCGAACCTGCTTATGCTCTTCCGAGTAGAGGCTGAGGTAGTGGTCGCTAAGCGGACGAACACCCACAATTTTGAGGTCGCCGCGCAAAATATTCCATATCATCGGAATCTCATCAATCCAAAAGCGCCGCATAAACCTACCCCACTTCGTAATGCGGAAATCATTGCTGAATTTCCCACCGGCCTGCAGGTTGTTTTGTTCGTACACGTACTCCTGGATGTACTGAGCGTAAGGATGCATAGTTCTGAACTTGTACACCGTAATACGCTTTCCGTTTTTGCCAATGCGGCCTATTTTGAGTAGAAGCCCCGTGCTTGGTTCGGGTTCATTGAGCGGCTGCCCCTTTTTGCTCACCGCAAAATACATCAGGTTGTCAATCACTTTTACCGCTTCAATGCTGTAACCGCAATACACCAAACGCCCTAAAACCTCGGCTTTGGAGAGGGCGCGGTTTCGTCCGCCGGTAAGACTGAAGTATATCCCCCGCGTAAACGAAAGTTTTGGAAAAATACGCTTCAACACAAAGTCAGCCGTGTAATACAGCTTGTTCAGCACAGGAGGGTATTTCTTGTGCAGGCGCTCTTTACGATTCTCAAGCGTTTCCATACACCCAATAAATCGTCCACCGTTGTTAAGATTTTCATTCACCAATCTGAAGAAGTGATTGATACCGCGAATGTCATTTACACGAGCCGTATTCACCACTACATTGGAATTCTCAGTGATTCTCTCCAAATCCTTTCGGTTTGTGGTGTGCAGCAGCGTCACTTTATTTTTGCCTAAAAAAGGACGAGCAAATTCAAATACTTCATGTGATAATCCTCTGCTTGCGTGGGCTGAAAATCTCATGGCCTGGCTTGGACGGTTTGGTTAGGTTAGGTCGAGTGACTAAAAGTACCGACCTCTACGAGCCTTCTGAAGAGCGGGGTTAAAAGTTTTTAACAATCTAATTAACCGTTCGGAAAGGCAGGCCTCAAGCCACTGAATTCTTGCTGATAAGGATAATGAAGCAAGACATTTGTCCATAAAGCGGCCAGGTTCTTTTTTTCGCTCAACATCTGCAATCTTCGGGCAGACCAACTATCCTTCAATTGCGGGTCGCGCAGCATATCCCCCACTACCTGAAGGAGGCGCTCAGGCTCATGGGTGGGAATTCCAATGGTCAGTGCGTACTTCTGCTCCAGTTCATCGAGGTAGCTCAATTTACCCACAAAATCGTTGAAGCGCACCGAGGGTGTTCCGAGCACTGCTGCTTCGGCCGCCATGGTTTGACTGTCGCCAATGTATAGCTCCGCAAAAGCCATGGCGTGGTGCATTACCTCTGGTGGAATGGACGTGCGGTATTGCTCAAGACTTTCGGGAAGAGCACGTTCGGATGTAATGTACACGCGTCCGTGGTTATTGAGCATGGCAATCAATTCATGGGCAAGGTCGTCGGTAATGCCTTTTTTGCCATCGTCGTGGTGGGCCGTGAGACTTGCAAAGCGCAGAATGAAATAAGGTTCGTCGGCATGGATGTAGGGTCTTATCTGTTCCTTGTCGGGAGCAAAAAGTTCCGGATGCAGATAGGCCAGTTCGTGGTAGCTGTCGTACAAAAGTGTTTTGTGCTCATAGCCTGCCACGCGACACACAGAAGGCGCCAGATTGAGCGAACAAAAGCGCACTCCATAGCGCGCAAAGAGCGGCACCTGGTCGAGGTCGTCTTCGTTAATCAACACCGATGGAATACCCAACAAGCTGCCCAAATGCGCAATCACAATGTCGGTTCCGGCCATGATATCGGGCCTGAATCTCCGGATGACGGTGAGCATTTTCCACTCTCGTTGCAGCACAGATTGGATGAGCCCCAACTTGCTGTCGCCTTCGCGGGCCGGTAGAAAAACGGTTTCAAAAGGACAGTTATCCATCAGTTTGAAAAGCACATCTTTTTGACGCGCCACAAACAGCACCTCGACGCCCTCATCTTTGAGCGACTTTGCTACCCATTTCAGGTTGTGGTAGTGCGCGGGATGCCCTACGTACAAGAGAATGCGCTTATTCCGGTTGGTCTTGTGCATAGCTTGTGTGGTAAAGTGCAAGGGCAAGTGTCATCCAGGCCTGCCCCCAACGCATGTAACGGGTTTTGTCGGTAAACCAGGCAAAGTGGCGGTAATAAAAAGAGCCTTTACCGTCGTAGAGGTGTTTCAATGCCCAATCGGTCATGCGGTGAGCTTTGTCAGATTCATCTCTGCCCATGTTTTTGAGCCTGCATGCCGTGATGATTCCCTGGGCCTGATGGTGTACATCGGTAGGAAAGCGCCGTGGCAATCGGAAATAGCTTCGTCCGTTGATGGCGAATTGCAGCTCAAAGTAAAAGTCTGCTCCGCGGGTAAGGGCCTCCATCCAATGCTGCGGACGCTCACCGAGGTATTGCATGGTCTCGATGAGGCTGTCCAGAATAAACCCTTGGTGGAAGTCGGTTTGAACGCGAACTTTTCCTGTGTCAAGGTCAACGCTGTAATCCCACCGCCCGTCGGAATGTTGCCTTTGTACCACAAATTCTGCGATGCGCATGGCCAATGTTCGATGGGACTCATTACTGGAAAGACGGTAAAGCCGGGCAAAGTACCCAGCTGCGAGCATGGTCGCGTTGTAGCAGCAATCCTTTTTTACAGTACTGTAGCTGATGCAAAGGCCTGTTTCGTCTTCAAATCGAGGTAAGTCGTTCATTATAAATGGCTCAATACCTCGAAAAAGCTCCTCTGCCAGCGGAAAGTCTCCTAAGGTAGCGGCTTTGTACAAGCCCTTGGCGACAAAGCCCGTAGCTACAATGGTCGGCGACCCCGTGGGCAGCACCTTCACCGGACTGGCCCAATCAAAAGGGTATCCCCAGCACGTGCCGGAGTAGCCGGGTGTGGAGGTATTCTCTAAAGCCAACAACAGCTCCTGTATCTGCTCGCCGTAGGTTCCCCGATTTTGTTTTTCGAGAACGGCCAGGGCTTCCAGAAACAGACCAAGACCTTTGGCATTTTGCACAGGTTTGATGCCCAATAAACTTCGAATGTTTACCGGATTGCGTTTCATTACCTGAATGGCCATAACGGGCGGCCACTTTCCTATTCGAAGAACGCTCCACGAGGTATTCAAGGCATCGTAAGGGTCGTATCCCGCATATTTACAGCCTGATGCGTATTGCAGAGCATTTTTGAGAATTGCCGATGTATCTGCCTTGTTCATGCTTTTTTGTGGAGAGCACAAAGCTAAGATTTCAGCGTGCAATGCGGTGATGTGTAACTTTCAGGTGTTTAACTGCGTATACTCGGATTCAAACACAAAATGCAAGGAGCCATGAAAGCAAGAACAGCAGGTTGGGCACCCCAGCAAAGCCACATAAGCAGCCACAAAATTTTCCGCATAGGTATTGCCCTGTTTTTAACAGGTTTGAGCATCGCCGGCTTTTTCTCGTAAGAGATAAGCCATTCCCTGGCGCTAAAATCCCGTCCGACCCGGATGGGATTTTTCGTTTCTATTATGTCCGTGCGCCAATGCATGGTCGCAACCATTCTTACAGGCTATATTTGCCGGCAGCATAAGCAAAACCAAAACAGAACATGAAACCTTTTGGCATTGCCATTCACGGCGGGGCAGGAACCATACCCCGCGATTCATTGTCACCTGAGCGAGAAGCACTTTACATTGAGGGTTTGGACAGGGCGTTGAGTGTTGGATACGAAGTGCTGCTGCGCGGCGGATCTGCACTGGAATCCGTTCGAGAGGCAGTGACTGAATTGGAAAACAACCCGTTATTCAATGCAGGTCGTGGCTCGGTATTCAACCACATTGGCTCACACGATATGGACGCCGCCATCATGTGTGGAAGAACCCTGGAAGCCGGGGCAGTATCGGGCATCAGCCAAATAAAAAACCCGATTGTGCTCGCCGAAACCATTTTGCATCACAGTGACCACGTAATGCTGATTGGCAACGGAGCCGAAGAGTTTGCCCGTTTGCATCATCTGGAGTTTGCCGACGCCGGTTACTTCTACGACGAATT
>SKUL01000022.1 GCA_007129985.1 Flavobacteriales bacterium | reverse complement strand
GTGCATTCGCGGAGCGCACCTACCCCGGACAAAGCTTTTCGGGTTACGGGCTCGGTTGGAGTTTAAAGACCTACCGCGGCGAAAAGATTGTGAGCCACGGAGGTGGCTACGACGCCATGATTTCGAATCTCACGATGATTCCCGGAAAGAATGCCGGTTTTGTGATTCTCTCCAACAACGTTACCATCCTTCCGCATGTTTTGCACCTCACTTTGATGGATTTCATTATCGGAACCAACGATGACGAAACCGATTGGAGTGCAATGTTTATGAACTACAGCCAAAACAAACAGAAACAAGAAAATGCACGGGTTCAGAACCTGATGGATTTGCGCATCGACCCACCCAACCACAGCCTGCCTCTTGCTGACTACGCCGGCACCTACGGCGGACCGATGTATGGAAACACCAAGGTGTGGCTCGAGAACGATACCCTTCGCTTTCAAATGGTTCCCACGCCGTTGTTTCGCGGATGGCTTGAGCCCATGAACCACGATACCTTTATCCTTCACTGGAGCGAAGTGCACATGCTGCCCATCGGAACCGCGCAGTTTATTGTGGACGGCCACGGTAAAACGGAAGAGCTACGAATGGACGTTCCAAATGATGATTTCTGGTTTGATGAACTGGAAATGAAACGACTCGATATTGATTAAAACCAACCCACCTACAACAATGATTGACTTTCTCACCCCTAAAAAGTTGGCGGTGACGTTCTTGATTTTCGTCGCACTCAATGCCTCAGCACAGTCAACCCAAAACTCACCCCCCTTTACCGTCGCATTTTACAATGTTGAAAATCTATTCGACACCGTGGATGACCCGAAAATCAATGACAAGGAGTTTCTTCCCGACGCTCCGAAGAAGTGGACACAAGTGCGCTACCTCAAAAAGCAGGCAGACCTCGCGCGGGTTATCGCTACCATCCCTCCCGGTGGACCTCCTGACCTGGTTGGCCTTTGCGAAGTGGAGAACCGAGCTGTATTGTTGGACCTCACCAAGCAAAAGGACATTGCCTCCGCCGGTTATGGTATTGTGCATCGCGATAGCCCCGACCGACGAGGTATTGATGTTGCCCTCTTTTACAAGCCCGACCGCTTTACACTGTTACACGAGGATTATTTCACCATTCCGCTGGTAACCTCAGGCGGCCCGACGCGGGAGGTGCTCTACGCCAAGGGCCTGGTTGATGGTTTAGACACGCTACACGTGTTCGTAAACCATTGGCCTTCTCGCTATGGCGGCGTAGAAAAAAGCGCTCCCAACCGCAATGCAATGGCCGCTCAGGTGCGCTACCGCGTTGACTCATTACAGCAAATTCAACCCAACTGCAAGATTCTGGTAATGGGCGACTTCAACGATAACCCTGACAACGAAAGCATGGCCGAAATACTGGGCGGTGCCACGCGGGCTGACCAAACAGAACTGCCGCTCTTTAACCTGCACGCTGCGGCGTGGTCGCGGGGAGAGGGAACCTTCAATTACCGGGGCGACTGGAGTATGCTGGACCAAATACTGGTGAGTTGGCCGCTGCTCAATGCTGCTTCGGGGCTTTCCGTAAGACCGGACGCTGCCGGCATTTTGCGGGAGCCATGGATGATATACACCAACCGTGAAGGCGTTGAATACCCGGGTAAAACCTATGGTGGTGAGAACTATTACGGTGGTGTCTCTGACCATTTTCCGGTCTTTGCGGAGATGGAAATCATCTACTGATTATGCAGACAAAGGCTGCAGACCTTTAGTAGTACGTAAAGATTTTTTATCTTTGTCGTATTAACGCTTAGCAGGTCAATTTAAATTTCAGGTCATGGACTCAAAAATCACTTTATCCTTTGATGCTCAGATTATCGAGATGGCCAAAGAATTTGCCGCCCGGAACAACACCAGTGTTTCGCGTCTCACCGAATTCCTTCTCAGAAAGGTATGCACAGGCGAGTACAAGGATTTGGAGTCCTTGCCCATTTCCGATTGGGTTGAACAAGTCGCCGAAGGCAAAGCAGAGTACCACACCAAACCGCGCTCCCGCAAAGGCACGCGGGATGAATTCTTCGATTCACGAAAATGAAAATCTTTGTGGATGCCAATATCCTTGTTGCAGTGGTCAACAAGGAATATCCGCTTTTCAGTTATGCATCACGCGTGCTGAGTCTCTCGGAATATGGTAACTACATTCTCTACACCTCTCCTATCTGTTTGGCCATTGCGTTTTACTTCGCTGAGAAGAAGTCGGGGCGCGCTGTGGCGGGAAAAAAGTTGGCTCTTCTTGCAAGGCACATCAGCATTGCAGCCGTTCATGAGAAGGTGGTGAACCGAACCATCGCGCAAGAAAATGTCAGCGATTTTGAAGATGGCCTTGAGTATTTCGCTGCTGAAAACGCGGGTTGCGAAATTATTGTTACTGAAAATCCAGGCGATTTTCATTTCGGTAAACTGAAAGTAATGCGTGCTGTGGATATGATTTCCGAAGTTGGAAACACTTGAAGGCAATCAGTCCTTAACGCAACGGACTGCGCGACCACTTTTCTTATTATTGGTGAGTCTTTCTACACCTTCGCTAACTGTACTCAAATTTCTTCGCCAGGCATGAGATTCACTGCTTTCTGTTGAAGTCCAGAAATGTCCATTGGAAAAAATCTGGTCAAAACTTCCGCTATCTACCCGAAAGCCGCCGGGTAAAGCGGTAAAGCCACTTTCATTGGTGGCATCGGCATTTGGAATACTCCAATGCTCAGTTCCGACACTTTTTAGCTTACTGCCAACACCTTCTAAACCGCCCCGCCAAAACATTTCATTGGCTTCTTCGGGGCTCATGCCCAACGTGACTTCCAGTATTTTCCATTCTTCATCTGAAGGAACATGCCATCCTGAAGGGCAAACATTTCTATTGTCATCCACTGCATACCAGTTGTACAATTTGCCAAAGGGCACTTCGTTGCCGCCATCATGATTGTAAAACGACCATGCGCCTGTACTCAACTCTTGCCATTCGCTGTTGGGCAAAACGT
>SKUL01000348.1 GCA_007129985.1 Flavobacteriales bacterium | reverse complement strand
TTTGTGATGAGCGGCAATGACAACAGAATTGCGTTTAGTATATTTGGTGTGGACACAATTCTGTTTCAGGATGTACCGCATATTTACGAGTCTATTCAGTTTCATGTTAGCGTTTTGTGCATTTGCACAGAACCCTGAAGTCGTACCCGGTGATTTGCTGGTAAGCCTGAAAGCCGGAGCCACCGCAGAGCAGCTTTCAGTTGATCTCCGAGAGCTGAACGGAAAGACCACCGGTTTTTTTGTGAAGGAACAAATTGCCACACAAATGAACATCTGGCTTGTTGGTTTTGACGACCAGGCGATTCCTATGGATGAGATGCTCAATACCGTAAAGGGGCATCCATTGGTGGAGATCGCGCAGTTCAATCACAAGATTGAGGCGCATAGCACACCCAATGACCCCTTATACACCGAGCAGTGGCAATACAACAACGATGGATCGAACAACGGTGCTTTAGGTGCAGACATTCGGGCTGAAGATGCGTGGGAAATCACTACAGGGGGGCAAACCGTTTTTGGCGACGATATAGTCGTAGCTGTTCTTGACGACGGGCATGTGATGAGCCATCAGGATTTTGGTGGCAACCTATGGGTGAACACCGCTGAGATTCCCGGAAATGGAATTGATGATGATGGCAACGGCTACATTGATGACTATCTGGGATGGAATATTCAGCTTGATAACGACTTTGTTCATGGGGGATGGCATGGAACGCCCGTAATGGGCATTATAGGCGCCAAGGGAAACAACGGTGTAGGTGTTACCGGGGTAAATTGGGATGTGAAGCTCATGATCATCAAAACCAATCTGCTGACCAGCGAAGCTGCGGTGCTCTCAGGCTATTCGTATGCGCTAAAAATGAGACAGATTTACAACAACAGCAACGGTGAGGAGGGCGCTTTTGTAGTTGCAACCAATGCCAGTTGGGGAGCAATGCCTGGCAATCCGGCCAACGCGCCGTTATGGTGTAGTTTTTATGATCTGATGGGTCAGGAAGGCATTCTGAACGTATGCTCAGCGGCCAATTCAGATATCGACATGGACCTTTTCGGAGGCCTCCCGGCATCATGCGCAAGTGAGTACCTCATCACGGTTACAAGTTGCGACAATACCGACACAAAAGTTGCCAATGCTGGGTACGGTGCTCAAACCGTACATCTCGGCGCACCGGGTGAGGGAGTTTTCACCACGATGGGTGGAACCGCACCATACGGTACATTCAGCGGAACATCGGCTGCTGCTCCTCACGTCACAGGCGCTATTGCACTCCTATATTCCGCGGTATGCCCGCAATTGGCTTCGATGGCCAAATCCGACCCTTCTGCAGCTGCTTTGCTGGTTAAAAATTACATTCTGGCCGGGGTTGATTCGCTCGGGAGCTTACAGAACATCACCCAAACCGGAGGACGGCTCAATCTCAAAAACAGCCTCGATCTTCTTACCGCTGCCTGTTCAAACAACGAGTGCTTCATTCCTTTTGCCCTGAGTGTAGAGCAAAACTCTCCCTCCTCATACACGCTGAGCTGGGAAGGTTGGAGTGGCGATGAAAGTTTCAATCTTCAGTTCAGAGAGCTAGGAGAGGACACATGGACTACCATTGGCGATTTGGCTCAAAACAGCTACGACTTGAGCGACGTGGAGCTTTGTCTTGGAATGGAATTTCGTGTTCAAGCTGTATGTGGACAAGAAGAATCTCCATTTTCTGAGCCCCTGAACTGGACCACGGATGGCTGTTGCGACGCACCTTCTATGGTTATTGCAGGTGCCTCTGACGAAAGCGTCACACTGATCTGGGAATCCGTAACTGCTGCGAATAGCTACACCTTGAGATATCGGGTCATACAAGAAGAGGAATGGATTGAATTGGCCGACTTGACATCTCTTCAAACCACCATCGGAGATCTGGAGCTATGCGCTCTTTACGAAGCGCAGATCATGAGTCATTGCAACAACGCAGAGCAAAGTGAATTTTCCCCGACCATACAGTTCAGAGCATCGGGTTGTGAAACCTGCCTGGATTTATTCTACTGCCAGGCCTACGGAAACTCCACCTGGGAGTGGATTGATGAACTGCAGCTCAACACCTTGCACAATATATCAGGTAACGATGGTGGCTACGGCAATTACACCCATCTTACCACTCAGTTGGAGCGAGGTGAAACCTATGAGCTGGCTATGGTTGCCGGACTGGATTTAGCCCCAATGGGTTATGGCCTCTGGGTGTGGATTGATTTCAATCAAAACGGCATCTTTGAAACCCTGGAGCGCTTTTACACCCCGGCTGCAATTATGACCGAGGAAGGAAGTATCGACATAACTATTCCGTCAAACGCTCTTTTGGGGGCAACCCGCATGCGTGTTATGATGATACTGGGAACCCCTACGTCATGGGGCGAACTTCAAAATCCTTGCATGATAGGCTTCGACTGGGGCGAAATTGAGGATTATTGCGTGGAGATTCTTGAATCTCCCACCTCTATTCGCGAAAACCCGGGCGCCGAAGTTATGCTCTTTCCCAATCCGGCCAATGAATCGTTCAGGGTTGTGTTGCCCTCAGAATACATCAGTGATATCGGCACGCTGCACCTCATAAACTCACTAGGTCAAAGCGCAGCATCCCTGCCCGCAAACAATTCGGAAATATTCTGGAACATTGGTAATTTGGCGCCGGGCCATTACCAGCTGATTCTTCAGGACAACCAATCTATTGTATTTAGAAAACCCGTAATCATCACCAAATAACAGCTACTTTGAAAAAGATTTTGACCCTTCTGGCTCTGATGCCTGGATTTCTCTTTGCCCAGCCCTCAGACAATTTCCCCGATCATAATTCCGAAGCCAGCTATGTGCCCGGCCAAATTCTGGTAAGCCTGCAGGAAGGCAAAACCGCCCACCAGATAGCCCGCGGTTTAAGCCGCGTAAACGGTGCCCTTACAGACTTCGAGGTACTCAAGCATGTAACACCCTACATGAACATTTGGCTGGTTGGATTTGACGAACAGGCCGTACCGATGGACGCCATGTTGCGCGCTGTAAAAAATCAC
>SKUL01000199.1 GCA_007129985.1 Flavobacteriales bacterium | reverse complement strand
CTGCTTTTGAAATCCATTCTGCGCAAATTATACAAGTCAATTCCCGGCAAAAAAATTCTATTTGAACCACTTAGGGGAAAGCTTTCAGAGCGATGGTATCGTCATTTACGATTTAATGGCTCATTCGGTGTAACACTTAAGGGGGGAGAAGTCTTCAAGATGCATCATTTTGACACGGCCTTTGAAAACCGCATTTTTTGGGAAGGACTGTCCAGGTGTTGGGAGCCGGTGTCTGTTCAGGTATGGGAGGCTTTGAGCCGAAAATCTAAGGTTATTTTAGACATTGGCTCAAACACCGGTGTGTATTCTCTGATTGCCGTTGCAGCTCAGCCTGGTGCGGATGTGCATGCTTTTGAGCCACTCCCTAAAATGCACAAAAAACTAGAAATTAACAACAAGCTTAATGGTAGTAAAATCAAGACACATACAACCGCGTTGTCGGATAAATCCGGCGAGGCGATCTTGTATGACTTGCCCAACGATTATATGCGCCAAGCCTCACTCAACGCGACCTATATAGAGGGCGAAGCGGTGGAAATACGCGTAACACTGGCGCGTTTAGACCATTTTATTGAAGAGAATTCTCTTCAGCGGATTGACCTCATGAAGGTGGATGTTGAAACCCATGAGCCGGAAGTATTGAAAGGAATGGGAAAATACCTGACAGACTTCAGGCCAACAGTGCTGGTGGAAGTACTGAACGACCAGATTGCAAAAGAATTGCTCACACTCTTTACAGACGCAGGGTATCAATACTTTTACCACGTTGATGAGCATAAAGGGTTATCCGAAACCGACATCTGGGTAGGAAAAAAATCTCGCAACTATATCGCTGCTGCGTATGACCTTTCCGGCGACCAGGAGTTATCCCGTTTTTTCATCCATTGCCAGCCTGCTTCTCAACAAGCATGAAAGTGAAGACTGAAAACCTATTAAAAAGCCTTGTGCTGTATCTGGCCTCTTACTTTTGGTTAACGGGTTGTAAAAGAATTCGATTTTCTTTCAAGAGCAAGAGTTGTATCATTCTGAAAATTAAACACACAGGAATAACACCTTATTTGCCGGGGTTGCTGGCGGGTTTTGATGATTATTCATTGTGCACCAGCTTGAGCGATCGCAAAACACTTTTGAGCCTTTACCTACTCAAAGATCGGAAACTACCTTGTACAACTATTTGCCTGTTTCCTTCGACTCGAAGCCGCAGGTGGGTAATTGACAGCAAACATGCGCCTGATGCTGACCACAGCACCTGTTTCGACTATTTTAATGCAGTGCAAAAAGCCAATCAGAATAAATTATCGTCGCACGAAGCGATTTTACCTTTTGTCATGCACCCCTCTCAATACGGGAGGAAGCGCGATACCACTCACCCGGAAAAACGTGGAATTAAGGTGTTTTTTTCAGGCAACACGCATCCTGAATCTTACAATCAGCCGCATCTGCGGTCACTTTTCGGGGTAATGACCCGAAGTGAAATTCACAATGCTGTTCAGGAAGGTTTAGCTCCTTTCCTTAACACCCGGTTACCTGGAGATTTATCACATCCAGTCTGGTGGCTGTCGTGGCAATGGCAACGCGGACAACAAGATCCCGACAATAGGATTGGAAATGATGAATGGATGGATTATTTATTCAACAGCGATTTTTTCGTAGCATGTCCGGGGGTCAATATGCCACTAAGCCATAACCTTATTGAGGCGATGTACGCGGGATGCATACCTATTATACCATATGCATCATGGCTTGCGCCGGCACTGAAAAACGGAGTCAACTGCTTGATATTTTGCGATCGTGAGGGATTAATTCAGTGTATAAAAGAGGCTTTATCCATGTCTTATGTCGAGCTGATGGCCATGCGCAAAGCTGTTCAGCGATACTACTCCAGCCATCTTCACCCCGATGGCATACGAAGTATAATTACGAACCCTGATATAAAGACTTCATATTTCGCTGTTAATGTATTAAGTACAGCACTCTTTACCGAAGAGCAGTACAACAAAGCGAAATAAAACTTTTGCAAGGAGTACCCAGAATCTACTGCGCAACAACCAGCCGCGTATTTATCTGCTCACCACCGCTGGTGTCTGTTAATTGAATCAGATAAACACCCGGAGTCCAACCCGAAACATCCAGAATCAGGTCACCATTAGCCGCAAAGGAGAGCACACGGGCTCCACAGCTGTCCCACACCTTTCCTAATACATGCTGTATATCGCCCAGTGCCAGCTGAACATGTCCGGACGCAGGATTGGGAAATATCACAGGCCTTCGTGTTTCGGTTCTGAATATACTCGTGGTCAACACCACAACCGTTTCGCAAGTGGTTTGGGAGCCGCAGTCGTCTGTCATGGTCAGGCAAACCTCATAACTTCCTTCTTCTTCGTAAAAGTGAGTGGGGGCCGTGTCATCAGAGATATTTCCGTCTCCAAAATCCCAAAGGTAATCACCTTCAGAGCTCAAATTTTCAGTAATCAAATTAGCACCCTCCAGGATGAGATTGAAATCCACAAAACCAGGCTCAATGTCATTTACAACTTCAAATGAAGCCTCTTGCTGGCAATCATTTCCATCCGTCACCGTTACGGTGTAGGTTCCGGGGCCGAGGTTGGTAATCTGTGGGCCAACCGAGTCAATATCCCACTCAAAGGTGTAGGGCATCTCTCCTCCAAAAGCCTGCACCAAAATGGCACCGTCGGTGTTGTCAATGCAAATGGATTCAGTCCACTTTATAGCTGCAATATCAAGAGGTTCGGGTTGGGTGATTTCAACCACACCACTGTAGGCAGCGCAGAGAGCCGTTCCCTGTGAGGCGCCCGTGAATGCGATATTGTCAACGGCAAATGAGGGATCTGAACCCTGACCGTCGTTGTTGTTGGTCCAGTTGAATGCAAAGCGAACGTTGGGATTGTTGTTTGCGCTTTCGGGTAAATCCACAGAATATTCGGTAAAATTCCCTTGGTTAAAGCTGTTGCAAGGGCCGCCACAACAGCTTGTTTTTGGCATATCGTCAAGGAGACTCCATTCAACTCCGTCGAAATACCAAAGGGTGGCATTATCAAGGGAGCCATCGCCGAACTCAATGTAGTCAAATGTCATCACAATGTTTTCCTGTCCGGAACAATCTATAACCGGCGACTCAACTCTTCGGTTGGTGGTGGCATCAGCGTAGTAAAGGGCTCCGCCATCGGGCTGTACCAGCGGTACCCCAAAGAAACTGATGAGCACATTACTTACGTGCAGGGTACGATTGTTTGGTCCGTCTGCGTTGCAGCCTGTGCCGCAACCATTTCCTCCAATCTGCTCAGTTGCACTAACGTAAAACGTGTTGGCATCGCCTTGGTTGGTACCTGTATCCACAACGATCCAGGTACCGTTTTCGCTCACAAACTCTTGGGCAAGTTGCCCTTGGTTGCAGCCGGTGCCAAAATCCTCGAACCAGAACACATCTTCAACAGGCTCGCCTCCCTCTCCTACTATCTGTTGCTGCACAGCCATGTATTGACCGGCACAGAGCTCTGACAACTGGTTTGCGCTTTCTCCGAGGGACGAAATTGCACCGTTTTCATCCACTGAGAACCACTGCCAATCCCCTTCGTCACCAGACACTTCTAGTTGTCCGTTGCAGTTTCCAAAACAATCCACAGAGGCGTTCAGGTCTAAACTGGGGTTGCTTACCTCATTGTGATTCACCGTGACATATTCAGCCACCAAACAACCATTTCCATTTTGTACCTGCACGGTATAGGCCCCGGCCTGAAGGTTCTCGAACAGGGATTCATCTCCCAAGGTTCCATTGTTGAGGGCATAGGTATAGGGAGGAATGTTTCCGGAGGCGTTTACTTCAATGCTCCCGTTGGTCGCGCCGCAGTTTGCCCCATTAGTTATAATGCTTGCCGGATCAGGATCGGGTTGATTGAGGAAAAAGAATGCCTCAGTCAAACATTGCTGCGCATCGATGACTATGACCGAATAGACACCTGCGGAGAGATTATCAATTTCCGGGGTTATTGCTCCATTGCTCCATGTGATTTGGTAAGGCTCTTCGCCACCGGTGATGGACACACTCAGCTCTCCTTGATCACCTCCGGGGCAAAGTACGGGAGAAGTTTCGAGCACTTGGGCTTCAAAGCCTTCACAATTGGATTGTGATCTGGAGTGGAGTGCTATCAGGAAGATTGAAATAGTGAGAAGCAAGGTCTTGTGAAAAGTAGAACCCAAGACGAGGTAGGCGGCGTTTGGCATCATATGTCGGAAATTTACGGCTGCCCAAGATAGTGCTAGTAATTTAAACAGACAAAGGTTGTATTGCCTGCAACAGGGCAAACGCATTTAGAAACTCCATACGGCAGCCGTCAATTTGTTGAAGTGTGTTGTCTTTGTTGTGACACACTTCTTTCCAGTTTCTCGTTCAAGAGGAGTGGAGTCGTTGTTACGTTAAGCAGGATTGTATCTTCACGCGACTTTCAATCTCTCAGCGCTCCTTGCGTCTCTATTGCGCTCCTTGCGGTTAAGTCTTAAAACCGCACCCGACGTAAGTCGGGGCGCAAAGAAGGCGCGATGGGCGCAAGGGATACTTAAAATTCAGAATCTCATTTCATGCTCATCAAGAATAATCAGTATTAAATGCGTTTGCCCTGTTGCCTGCAATTACTCTTTCAATAATTGATCAGCGAATAAGAGCAAAGCCTCCCTTTACAACAAATGAAAAAGGGATTCTCAAAACACATTTCGCAGCTTCAAAATCAAGTTCATTCCGCATGGCGACTTTTCGAGCTTAATCTTATTTCGCTTAAACCCTGCCTGCTGTGAAAGACGAATAAGTTCTTCGGCATCCCATTCCCTGATGGACAGATTGCCAAACAATTCGAGAAAATCTTTACCCTCCGGACAGGGCCTTGAGGTGAAACAAAACACCGCCATCCCTCCGGGCTTTAGCCAACGCGAACTTTTTCGAAGCAGAGCGACAAGATCAACATCGTTCAATCTATCCAACACAAAAGACGACCAAACAAGATGGTAGGTTTGTAGAGTTTTGTACTCCAGAGGACTTACTGCCACCGCGTTTACTTTATTACGAAATGTCTCGCATTGCCTCTTGATTTGATCAATAGATTGAGGGCAGTGATCAATATAAGTACACAACACTTTAGATTCAGGGTGACATCTGTAAAATTCAGCTATCTCAATACCCGATTCATTTCCGAGATTCAGCACGAGGCCTCCTTCACCCCCCAGCTTTTCAAGTAATTGCTGAAAGTGATTTTTACGATTCTTCCAAGCCTGAATAACTGGGAGTTGCAAGGTGTAGGCATCCCATTTGGCATACTGTTCAGATATGCGTTCACTCAATATAGACTCCATGAATGGGTGGCTCTGCATGGTTCCATTTAAAGAAAGGTGCATCTTTCCGATTATGGAATGCGGCTCATGGAGGAAAGGACATGATTGAAGAAATATTTGAACCTCATCTTCACCAACAGAGTTGGATTTTGCGTTATCCAGCACCAGTGTTGAGAAATCAGAAATGGAATCATACCACTCAGGATCAGGGCCTCCATTCCTTAAAAAGTACCTGAGGGAACCGAGCAGGTTGGGAGTACCCGGATGCTGGCTCTTCCCCACCAACAGATTTTGAAATCGCTCCAGTGTAATCATTGCTGACTTTGTCGCATCAAATATGCACTGAAAAGAGCCATTCACCCGGTTGGAAACAACCCAATATCCGGCGTGTTTTCACCCAACCTAAAAAGGGTTATTTCACCCAATCCAAAGAACCCTGCTCTTTTCATCGGCAATTTTCTTGACCTTGTGACATCCGTAAACCACATCAATTTTATACCGCACGAAATTAATAATACCGTAAACCTATTATTATGAGAAACATACTAACTGGGCTGATCGCATTTATTGTTGGTGCTGTTGCCTCTGCTTTTGTTTTCCCGATGCTTTTCGACCTCACATCCGAAAGGGAAAGAACGTCCTATGACATACTGCTTTCTGATGCAGGGATTCACCCACCGACACAATCAGGTATCTTTTCCTACCAGGCTTCGGGTATTACACTGGCGGAAGGTTATGAGATGTTTCAAAATTATCATCAATCCAGTGATCTCGCAGGTAGCGCAGGTTGCATGCGGGTAAACATAGATGATGTCGACTCAGCAGTGGTTGCATTCTTTCTGGACGAAGATAAAATTATTGACCCTTTACGCGAGCGAGCGAATCGGGATGATAAGAATTTTGTAGGTCTTGCTGTTTTACCTGCTATTCGATCTGATAACGAATCTCACACTCTAATTTTGATGGCTGTAATTCGCGAGGATGGAAAAGAAAAGCTCCACATGCCACCGCCCGGAAGTCCGGCAACTGATTTTATTTTCGAATACGTGAGTCTATGCCCTATTGAATGCCCGGAAAACGTATCCCGCTTGTGGTCACAAGATTGGCAGTAATTGTTTGTTTGTTAACTTACCCGCTGAAAAGCAGCACATGGTTGAATTCATCAAATGGTTGGCCTACACGTTGGCCTTGGTTGGAGTAATCTTGGTATTGTGGAACAGGGCTCGTCTATCCAGAACATTTCTGCTTGTTGGAATCTATCTGGCATTTGCCTGTGTAACATGGATCATCGGCCAGTTGCTTATACACCTGTTTAGTCATAACTTATTATGGTACAACGCTGTTATTGTGATGAACCTCGTTATAACTTTTCTTCTATTGGCTTCTATGTTCAAGTCCGTTCGAAATAAACGAATGGTATGGATAGTTTTTGGTATCACAACTATACCTGTGATTTACTTTTTATTTCAGGCGGGCTTGAATAGTTTTGCTTCAAGAGCCCTTACAGTCAAAAATCTTAGCGTGTCTTTGGTGGTGTTGTTGTACTTCTACGAAATGCTTAAATACCCTGAAAAGCGAAGTATTTTCTCCCAAGGTAACTTTTGGGTAGTATCTGCACTCATGGTCTATCACGTGTCTACCTTTACGTATTGGATGATCTATGAGCTTTTGGAGACTTTGGCAAAACCAAAGGCTTTCTTCGCGATGAATGTAATTTCTACTTTTATCCTTTACCTCCTTATGTTAACAGCTGTATTCGTTGAGACCAAACAAGTGAAAAATGCTGAACGTAACTGAAGAAAGCCTACTCTTTATTGTTGTTGCCAGTTCAATGCTCTTTTTGCTGTTTGTAAGCTTTTTTGTCGCCTTTGTACAGCTCTATCGTCGCAAACAGATGATGGCTGATAATCAACGAAAAGAACGTGAGCGAGCTTTTTCTGAGGAATTGATTCGTTCGCAACTTGAAATTCGTGAAGGCTTGATGCGACAAATGTCTGATGAATTACACGACAATATAGGTCAGTCTTTGGTGGTGGCAAAAATGCAGCTCAACAGTATCCAAAAGGAGGCAGAAAGCCAACAGGCCGTTGCAGCCAATGAATTAATCGGAAGAGCTCTTCAGGATTTGCGCAACATGAGTAAAACCCTTAATGGTCAATACATATTGCGGGAGGGAATTGTGGAGGCGCTCAAAAAGGAAATTGCCTATATAGACAGTGCGAGGCAGATAAATTGCTCCTTAGAAGGCTTCCTCAACATGAATTCATTGCCCGCCGACCATGAGATCATCCTGTTCAGGTGTGTGCAGGAACTGCTCAGCAACGTCATCAAACACGCTGATGCTTCAGAAATTCGGATTCACCTTAAAGAAACGGACAAGAATCTTTCTGTAGATGTGATTGATAACGGCAAAGGCTTACCTCCCAACTGGGAAATGAGTCGCGGTTTGGGTATGGATAACCTCCATAAACGTGTGGAACTTATGGGAGGCGAACTTAAATCAAAAAGTAGTGCGGCTCAGGGAACCCATATTTCTATTATCTTGCCGACCCAACCAATTATTGAGCAATGAATTCCTCTCCAACAATCGCCATTGCCGACGATCACAGTCTGGTGCGTGAAGGTATTATTAGCTTGTTGGATTCATTGGGATACAAAGTAAGTTACGCTTGTAAAAACGGAAAAGAAGTTGTTGATTACTGCGTTGAAAACAAGCCGGACATTGTGCTCATGGACATCAGCATGCCCATTATGGATGGTATAGCCGCCACGGCCAAATTGCGCGAAAGCGTTCCCAACACCTCAGTTATCGCTCTCAGCATGTTGGATGATGATTTAACCCTTATAAGAATGATGCGTGCCGGGGCAAAGAGTTACGTCCTGAAAGATGCACCTTCAAATGAACTGGACGACGCCATCAAAGGTGTCATGGAAAATGGTTACCACTATTCGTCTTTCGTCTCAGGGAGACTGATTCACTCACTGGGTACACCTGTGAATGATAGCGTTGAAAAAGTACTGGAAACCCTTTCAGAACGTGAAATTACCTTTTTGCGCCATGCCTGTAGTGGACTAACTTACAAGGAAATTGCCGACATGATGTGTGTGAGTCCGCGCAGTATTGATGGTTACCGAGATTCCTTGTTTGAAAAGCTGGATGTGCACTCGCGCGTAGAACTGGCCATTTTTGCCATTAAGCACCATTTGGTTCAGATTTGAACGTAGTTGAATTAGCATTAGGTATCCCGGTAGCCTTTGAAAATAGCAGGTCTTATACTACTTCACTTCTCTGGGATCTGCTGTTTCGGTCGTAAAATTCAATCCCACACCACCTCCTGCTCTCCCGAAAAAGTGGAGCAGACACTTTAACCCCACCCAACAAGAACCAACACCCCAACCCTGCTGTTAAAACCGCAAAACCCAACTGTTGAACACAGCAACACAATTCCCCCGCCCTCGATTTGCCGCAAGTCGCGAGGCCGTAGCACAACGCCTGAACGACCTTCAGCCTGTTAACTACGGGCGAACGCGAAACTTTGTAAACGGGCAGGTGAGCTATTTGTCACCCTACATTTCACGCGGGGTGCTGTCCACCAAAAAAGTGCTGCAATACATCAAAGAACAAGGCCACGACCTAAAGCAATGCGAAAAGTTTGTGCAGGAACTCGCATGGCGCGACTACTGGCAAGAAGTCTGGAGGAGCAAGGGCGACACCATCAACCGCGATTTAAAACGTCCGCAACCTGATGCGCGTTTTTCGGGAATACCCGTAGCACTTCAAAACGCCCAAACCGGTATTGAAGCCATTGACGAAGCCGTGGAAGTACTCTACGAAACGGGCTACATGCACAATCACCTGCGAATGTACGTGGCCGCCCTCGCCTGCAACGTGGCGCGTTGCCACTGGCACAATCCTGCACAATGGATGTACTATCACCTGCTCGACGGCGACTGGGCCAGCAACGCACTGAGCTGGCAATGGGTGGCAGGCTCCAACAGCGGCAAGAAGTACGTGGCCAACCAGGAAAACATCAATCGTTACACGGGCTCCACCCAACGCCGAACTTTTCTCGACATCCCCTACGAAGATTTTGAGCAAATGGCCATTCCACCTGTGCTAAGCGATGTGCAAGCCCTTACCTTG
This sequence comes from Flavobacteriales bacterium, assembly GCA_007129985.1. GTDB lineage: Bacteria > Bacteroidota > Bacteroidia > Flavobacteriales_D > SKUL01 > SKUL01. The sequence continues at coordinate 2,009 of SKUL01000199.1, read as the reverse complement.
CGAACCGAACTGCCCGAAACTCCTGCACCCGAACTCAAGCCCGATTTGCCTCTGCTTGTGTATCACAGCTATCACCTTGACCCGGATTGGCATGCAGATTTGGAAGCCAACCGCGTACTGCTGCTCGAACCCGAGCTTTTTGAACGCTACCCCGTTTCAGAGCGTGTGTTGGGATTTATCCTCGATTGTGCCAAACTCACCCAAGGCCTGCAGGTGTATTGCGGCAGTTTCTCATCCTTGCAAAAAATCTATGGCGGACAAGATATCCGCTGGAAAGACCATCCTCTCTGTGCGCATTACATCGGCACACCGGAAGCCCCTGACCGAATGTTTCCCGTAACCGGTTATTTTCCATCGTTTTTCGCTTTTTGGAAACAATGCCAAAAACACATTGCGTGGTGAAGCAACGCATCAACGTGGTTTGGCTGAAGTGCGACTTACGCACGCAAGATCACGCGCCGTTGCAGGCTGCCGAAGACGCAAACTTGCCCTACATCGCGCTCTATCTTTTTGAACCCGCGTTGCTCGATGCACCCGACGCCGCTCTCAGGCATCACCGCTTTGTTTATCACAGCATAAAGGCCATGATCGAGCAATGGCAGGAATGCAAGCGTACGGTGGTAACGTGGTACGCCGATGCCCTTCCGGCCTTCGAGGCCTTGCTTAATCGGTTCGATGTGCAGGAAGTTTTCAGCTACCGCGAAAGTGGCCCAGAGCGCACGTGGTCCAGAGATAAAGCCGTGGCCGCCTTATTGAATCGGCACAAGGTGAGGTGGACGGAATTTCAGCGCGACGGTATTCTGCGTGGTATTTCGCACCGAAAAGGCTGGGACAAGGCGTGGTTCAGCGTGATGCATCAGCCGCAGATTGTAAACCGCTATGATACTGCAAAGCCCCTTGATGCCCTCCCCTATTTTCCCCTCCCCGACGCATTCCGTCGCGAATTGGAAGACTACCCGGCCGCCTTTCAACCTGCGGGTGAGCCTACGGCGTGGCGATATCTGCGCTCCTTTGCCGACAAACGCGGTGCAAATTACCAACGCCACATATCCAAACCCGAAGAGAGTCGCACTGCCTGCTCTCGCCTGTCGCCCTACCTTGCCTGGGGAAACCTCAGTATCCGTCAGGCCTATCAGTTTGTAAAGAGCCATCCAAACTACGCTTTCAACAAACGCGCGTTTGGTGGCATGCTCACGCGGTTGAAATGGCACTGCCACTTCATTCAGAAATTTGAAGTGGAGTGCAGCTACGAAACCATTTGTGTGAACCGCGGCTACGAATTATTGGAACGCCCGTTGAACAAGCATTTTGTAGAATCCTGGAAACGCGGTGAAACCGGCTACCCATTGGTGGATGCCTGTATGCGTTGTCTCGCAAAAACCGGTTGGATCAATTTCAGAATGCGGGCCATGCTGGTGTCTTTTCTCTGTCACCACCTGGATCAGGACTGGCGGCAGGGTGTGTACCACCTCGCTCAGCTTTTTCTGGATTACGAACCGGGGGTTCACTACACGCAGTTTCAGATGCAAGCCGGAACCACGGGCATCAACACGGTACGCATCTACAACCCCGTAAAACAAAGCCACGACCACGACCCGGAAGGCCATTTTATCCGCAAGTGGGTGCCTGAGTTGACATCGCTTCCCACAGAGCTCATCCATGAGCCGTGGACCGCCTCCGCCATGGAGCAGGAAATGTACGGCGTACAAATCGGTGTACACTACCCTGCTCCGCTTGTACATCTCGAAGAAAGCGGAAAGGCAGCGCGACAAAAAATCTGGGGACATCGCAGTCACCCAGCGGTAAAATCAGAGAAACAACGTATCCTACAAACCCATACACGACAAAACCATGCACCTGCAAACAACTGACATTGAGCAAATGGACCGCATACGGCGGCTCAACATCATCAACTCGGTAACGGGCATCAAGCCTGCCAATCTGGTGGGAACCCGCTCTGCCGACGGAATCAGCAACCTCGCCATTTTCAGTTCCGTGGTGCATTTGGG
>SKUL01000202.1 GCA_007129985.1 Flavobacteriales bacterium | reverse complement strand
TCATGCTTGCGCAACCCAAGTATATCTTCGTAACTGGCGGGGTTACTTCTTCACTCGGAAAAGGAATCATTTCAGCCTCATTGGCTAAGCTTCTGCAGGCGCGCGGGCATCGCGTTACCATTCAGAAACTGGATCCTTACATCAACATTGACCCCGGAACCCTCAACCCTTACGAGCACGGAGAGTGCTACGTAACCGAAGATGGCGCCGAAACCGACCTCGACCTTGGTCACTACGAGCGTTTCCTGAACGTTACCACCTCGCAAGCCAACAACGTTACCACCGGAAGAATCTACCAAACGGTGATTCAAAAGGAACGACGGGGAGATTACCTCGGTAAAACCGTGCAGGTTATTCCGCACATTACTGATGAGATAAAACACAGCATTCAAATTCTGGGCAATACCGGTGAGTACGACTTTATTATCACCGAAATCGGAGGTACGGTGGGCGATATTGAGTCTCTGCCATACATCGAAACCGTGCGCCAGCTCAAGTGGGAAATGGGTAAAAGCTGCATGGTGATTCACCTCACGTTGGTGCCTTTTCTGGCCGCTGCCGGAGAGCTTAAAACCAAACCCACGCAGCATTCCGTAAAAATGTTGCTGGAGTTGGGCGTTCAGCCCGATATTCTGGTTTGCCGCTCTGAGCACCACCTTCCGGCAGATGTACGCCACAAAATTGCGCTGTTCTGCAACGTGGAAAAAGATGCAGTGATTGAGTCGCTCGACGCTGCCACCATTTACGATGTGCCCGTGCTGATGCGAGCCGAAAAACTCGACGATGTGGTGCTGCGCAAGCTGAACCTTCCGATTGACCGCGTGCCGAACCTCGACCGTTGGAATGAATTCCTTCGTCGCTATAAAAACCCCAAAACCCACGTAAAGATTGGTTTGGTGGGTAAGTACATCGAGCTGAAAGACGCCTATAAATCCATCGCCGAGGCCTTCAATCACGCCGGAGCCGAAAATGAGTGCCGTGTGGAATTGAAGTGGATTCACTCGGAAACCATTAACGCCGACAACGTGGCCCAGAAGCTCGAAGGTCTCAAGGGAATCATGGTGGCACCAGGATTTGGTGAAAGAGGTATTGAAGGCAAAATTGCAGCTGTGCGATTTGCCCGCGAGAACAACGTGCCCTTCCTCGGTATTTGCTTGGGAATGCAATGCGCAGTGATTGAATACGCCCGCAACGTGCTCGGCCTTAGCGATGCCCACACCACCGAAATTGCACCCACTCCCAATCCGGTGATTGACCTCATGGAGGAGCAAAAAACCATCGCCGAAAAAGGTGGAACGATGCGTTTAGGCGCCTATGCCTGTAAGATTGATTCCGACTCGCTGGCACATGAGATTTATGGCTCAACCGAAGTCTCGGAGCGCCACCGCCACCGCTATGAGTTCAACAATGCCTATTTGGATGATATCCGCAAAGCCGGTATGCGCACCAGCGGTATGAATCCGCAAAGCGGACTGGTTGAGATCGTAGAAATACCCGACCATCCCTGGTTTGTGGGTGTGCAATTCCACCCCGAGTACAAAAGCACCGTGGCCAATCCCCACCCCCTGTTTGTGCATTTTGTGCGTGCAGCAGTGAAGGTAGACGCGCTCGTTGCCCGTTAACCCTGACTTTACGCCCTGTTGAGGAGGTAAGAAATACCCAAGTTTTACGGCCGTTTTCGGGCACATTCAATAGCTCGGAATCACTACCTTTGCCCCCCTCTTAAACAAGGAAGAATGGATAGGAATTCCGTTATCGGATTGGTAATTATCGCAGGGATTATTCTTGCGTACAGCATGTTTTTCGGACCCTCGCAGGAAGACCGCGAGCGAGCCATTCGCGAGCGCGATAGTCTGGAGCAACTTACACAGGAGCCCATAGCCATACCCGATACACTTGCAGCACCTGCGCCGGTAGATACCCTTGCACAAACCGAAGCCGTTGCAGAAGATACCCTTGCGGTAAAGCAAATCAACATCGAGAACACACAGCGTTACGGGATTTTCGCTCCTGCTGCTGAGGCATCGCGCAATTTTGCCTTCGTAGAAACCGACCGTTTTGTGCTCAAGATTGACGCACGAGGTGGAAAAATTTCCTACGTTGAACTGAAAGAGTACCAAACCTACGGCGGTGACCCCCTGGTGCTGTTCGACGAGCCTTCGCTTCGATTTGGTGTAGAGCTTCAATATCCCGGAATCGGAACCGTCAATACCAATGACCTCTACTTTACCGGAGATTACAGTCGTGTGCGCTTGAAGGGCGACGAAACCAAAACGCTCACCTTCCGCCTCGAAACCGAGTCAGACCGCAAGTACGTTGAGTACCGCTACACCTTTACCGGTAACCGATTCGACATCGGCTATGAATTGCAGATGGTGGGGCTCGACGATGTGGCCAATACTGCCGTGTTGCCGCGCCTTAACTGGGAAATGTCAGGACTGGCAAGCGAAAAACTCCTTTCAGACGAGCGCAATATCTCCTCTGTGTTTTTTAAAGAAGTGGGCCGCAAGCGCGATTACCTATCTGAAACCTCCGATGACGATGAGGTACTCAAAAAGCACCAGGTTGAGTGGGTAGCCTTCAAGCAGAAGTTCTTCAGTTCCATCATTATGACCGACCTTCCATTTGCACAGGGAAGCGAACTGGAAGTGCTGGTGCCGGAGAGTGAAAGGCTCAACAAACGCTTTGGCGCAACGCTTAACCTCAATGTGAGCAACGCCGGAAACGCCGTGGTTCCCATGACACTCTATTTCGGCCCCAACCACTACCAAACCCTCAAATCATACGACCGCGATTTAGACCAAATCATCAATCTGGGTTGGGGGATTTTCGGTTGGGTGAACAAGTTTGTGGTTATACCGATTTTCAATTTCCTGGAGCAATTCAATATCGGCTATGGCCTTATTATTCTGTTGCTTACCATCATCATCAAGGTAGTGCTCTTTCCGTTGATGTACAAAAACTACCTCAGCAGTGCCAAAATGCGGGTTCTGAAGCCGGACATCGACGAGATGAACGAAAAGATGAAGGACGCTGAACCCATGAAGAAACAGCAGGCCAC